>JALOBU010000033.1 GCA_023228145.1 Bacteroidales bacterium
GGGTGAACATGGCGTCGTACTGTGCCTGCACTGGGGTGTTGACACCTTTGAAAACAAACAGGCTGATAACTGCTGCGGATATGATGATTAACTTTTTCATAGCTGTATAATTTTTAGAGGTTCAACAATTAGTATTTAATAACAATGAATCCTGTTCTGGGTTCCCGATTATCCTTGTTGTGTTCAAAGATATAATAATACGTTCCCTGCGGGAGAATATTTTTACCCATAAGTAATACATTCTCATTGGGTTTGCCATCCCATGTATTATCATATCTTTCCATAAGATACACAATATTTCCCCATCTGTTGAAAATGGAAAGTTTGTTATCAGGATATTCTTCAATGCCTGAGATAACAAGGAGGTCGTTTATTCCGTCTCCGTCCGGAGAAAAAGCTTCAGGGATTCTGACATCGTAAGGTGTGATGGTAACGGGAGTACAGTCACTTTCATCTTCATCGTCTGGCCGTCCATTTGAATTGGCATCGCTTGTATAGCCTAAGTCAGAGATATCTGAAACAATAATCCCGAGAGAACTTAATCCTGTAACGGCCGCACTATTGCAGAAAGTTTGCCTTGCACCTGATATTACAATATTGACAGTAAAAGAGATGGTTGTACTCATATCAATATCAAGGTAACTGGTATTGCTCTCAAGGAGATTTATATCATTCCTTCCATCGTAGAAAGTATTAGGTGTTAGGTTGCCGTTTGTATTCGGAGGGTCAACAATAGAATAAGTGACTGGCCATGTAAAAATAATGCTTAAATCATCTGTAACCTGAATGTTAGAGATAACATCATTGCCTAAGTTTTCAACGGTAATTACATAAGTTACATTGAAGCTATGGTCAGGCATTTCTTTGATGTTGGAAACTGCTTTGGCAATGCCAAGTACAGGGTTGTTCACAGGAACTACGTTGACAAAGACCATGGCTTCCGAGCAAAGGCCGGTAGAGTCACAAATCTGGTAATTAAATTGGTCCATGCCTGTGAAAAGGAAATCCGGTGTATATGTTACAGTTCCATTAATATAATCAATTGTAATTGTACCATGACCCGGGACGACAGTAATAATTATTGAAGATGGATTTAAGTTGTTATCGCAATCAAGGTCATTGGCAAGTATGGGTATCAATACAGGAGTGCTTTCGGCCGTTATTGCTGTGTCGTTTACTGCTAATGGGGCACTTTCAACATAAACAGTCTGAATACATGTAGTAACATTTCCAAACACATCGCTGATTGTCCATGTTACAAGAGTTGTTCCCACCTGATAAACCGCAAGTTCGTTGTTTTCAACGCTTGAAATGATGCAATTATCCGTATAAGTTGGGAAGCCAAGAATAATACCGGAGATGTTACATGTACCTGGTACAGAATTAGTATATATGTTCCCGGGGCATGTTATAATAGGTTTTATTGTATCCAGCACTGTAACAACAGCTATGCATGAAGAAATATTTCCGTTAACATCGGTTGCTGTCAGCGTTACAAAATTTGCACCAGCATTGGAGCAGATAAATTCATTGGGGAAAACACCCAGAGATGCTATGCCGCAAGCATCGTTTGAACCATTGTCAATATCTTCCGGGATAATGGCTGCATGGCCAGAGGAATTGAGATAAATGGAGATGTTCTGACATAAAACCTGAGGAGGGGTGTTGTCAACAACTGTAATCAGGGCAGTGCATGTGCTGATATTATTGTTTGCGTCAGTTACGGTTAATGTAACTGTATTGGCGCCTACATTGTCGCAGATGAAAGTATTTGGAGAAACAGTCATTGTAATGCCACAGGCATCGCCTGAGCCATTGTCAATATCATTTGCAGTTATGCTTGCATGGCCGGTATTATCCAATCCAACAGTAATATTTTGACAGATGGCAACAGGAGGTATATTATCTTCTATTGTTACTTCAGCTGTGCAGGTTGAAACATTCCCGTTGACATCAGTAACTGTGAGTATAACATTGTTTAGGCCTACATTGTCACATGTAAAAACGCTTGGCTCAACAGTTAAGCTTGCTATGCCACAGGCATCACTTGAACCATCATCTATTTGTGATGGAGTAATTTCAGCATTTCCGGTTGCATCAAGTTGAACCGTGATGTTCTGGCATAATGCAATTGGAGCAACATTATCAATAACAGTAATCTGAGATACACATGTTGAAACATTCCCATTAACATCTGTTACTGTCATCATGACTGTATTGTTGGCGATGGGTTCTTGTTGAACAGGTGCACCGGGGCTTACCCATGCCATGGCCGCATCCATAGAAACCAAAGTTGAACTTGCGCCACCTAAAACATCAGTAACAACAGTGCCGCTTCCATTCTCTATGGGGTAGTATAATGAGAGTTCAGATTCATTACCGGTAAGTGTTAAATTCATATTGGCAAAAATTTCTGACTGACTTAAACCTCTCTGCCATACTCTTAATTCATCAATTTGTCCTTTATAAAACCTTCTTGTTCCATAGACAGAATTATCATCATTATATTTCCCAACCCATAGATAGTTTCCTCCATTCAAAGGTGCCTGAATATAATTTGTGTTATCTTTCAGAACACCATTTAAATATGTTTTTACATTACCGGGAGTATAGACAACAGCAATATGTTGCCATGTATTTGCTATTAATCCTGCATTATTTATTGTTATAAATCCGTCTTCATATTCCACGGTGATTTGATTTAACTGAGAATTGATATTGGCACCAAAGCCGTGTCCATATTGCCCGGGAATGTCATTGCTTATCACATTGCTTGGATACAAATTAGTTATTTCTGAACGAATTTCAGGTTTCACCCATGCTTCAATCGTTAGTGGCAATACTTTGATGGCGTTTGTTGTTCCGCTTTGCAAATAATCGTCGATACCATCAAAATTCAGTGCAAAGTCATTAGGTTGTGTGAGTTCAATATCATAACAGTTAAAATCGTAATCATCAAGAACGATGGAAGCAATGCCGCAATTATCATAACTTCCGTTGTTTATTTGATCTTCGGTGATGGTTGCGCTGCCGTATTCATCCAGTTCCACAGTGATGTTATTACACAGAGCTGCGGGAAGCATATTGTCTTCCACAGTAACAATAGACTGGCATGTCGAAATATTCCCATTTTCATCGGTTACAGAAAGTAGTACATTGTTTGTCCCAACATTTGCGCAAGTAAAAGTGTTTGGAGTAACAATCATGGAAGCTACTCCACAAGCATCAGATGAGCCTGTAGTAATATCTGCTGCAGTTATTGTGGCATTGCCTGTTGAATCAAGTTCTAATGTAATATTCTGGCAGTTAACTACCGGAGGTGTGAGGTCAAGAACCGTAAGGGTTGCATTACAAGTGGAAGAGTTACCGCTCATGTCTGTTACTGTCAAAGTAATAGTATTTGCACCAACATTATCGCATGAAAACTGAGTAGGAGACACTTCCATATTATCTATGCCGCATTCATCAAAAGAACCCACATCGACCTGTGATGCTGTAATTGTCAGATTTCCAGTAGCATCAAGAAGCATAGTAAGGTTTTGACAAAAAGCTTCTGGAGGTGTAATATCTTCAACAGTAACAATAGCCGTGCAGGAAGAAACATTTCCGTTAACATCTGTAACAGTCAATGTAACATTATTTTCTCCAACTTCAGAGCACGTGAAGTATTGTGGAGATACAGTAAGTGAATGGATTCCGCAAGCATCATATGAATTGTCATTTACCTGGCTGGCTGTAATGACAGTAAATCCTGAAATGTCAAGGGGTACTGTAATATTTTTACAGACAGCAACAGGGGGGATATAATCTTCAACAGTTACAGTTGACATACAGTATGCCTGATTCCCTCCAAAGTCTGTAACCGTAAGTATGACTGTGTTATCGCCAATATGTGAACAGGTAAAATGAGTGATATTCGGAACATAAGTTGAAATACCGCACATATCGTAGGAGCCATTGTCAAGCATGAACCCTGTGATATCTGCGTTTCCGGTTGAGTCAAGCTGAATGGTAATATCTTTACAGAATGACAAAGGTGGAGTAACATCGTCAAAAGTAACAACAGCAATGCATGTTGACACATTGCCATTATTATCTGTTACAGTAAGTGTTACATTATTATTGCCTATATTGGCGCAAGTAAAATGACTTGGTGTAACAGTCATGGATGATATGCCACATGCGTCGGAGGAGCCATTGTCAATATCTGCAGCAGTAATATCTGCATAGCCCATAAAATTCAAGGGTACATAAATATCCTTGCAAACAGCTACTGGTGGTGTATTATCCACGATTGTAACTGTGCCAGAGCAGGTACCCGTATTTCCATTTAAATCTGTAACGCTAAGTATAACACTATTAACTCCAACATCGGCACATGTAAATGTGTTTGGCAAAACACTCATCACATTTAGTCCGCAAGCATCATAGCCCCCGTAAAACATCTGTTCGGGAGTGATTGTAATATTGCCGGTAGGATCTAACGCAACAGTGATATTGTTGCAAAAAATTACAGGAGGAATGTTGTCAATCACTGTTACGGTTACCATAGCAGTACCAATATTTCCTGCAGCATCATAAGCCGTGAATGTAATTGTATTTGCACCAACATTTTCACAGCCAAAAATATATTTGGAAAGAGTCATATTGGTTATTGCACAATTATCATATGAGCCAGAATTTACATCAGATGCACTGATGGATGCAAACCCATTTGAATTCAGGTATATAGTGATATCTGTTGTAGAAGCTATAGGCGGCTGATTGTCAATGACGCTAACATAGTCAATGCAAGTGCTGGAATTTCCGTGGATATCAAAGATTGTCCAGTTAATTGTAGTAATTCCGACCGGATATTGCTCGCTGGCATTGGATGTTCCAGTGAAATCATTAATGAAATAATCAACGTCACAATTATCCCAGGTATTTGGTGTGGGCACTGTTACGGTTGCATAGCACATGCCGGGGTCTGCAGGTCTGAATGCACCGTAAGGAGCAAAGGGGCAAGAAATAACAGGTGGTTCATCATCGGTAACAATAATTGTCTGCAGACAAGTATTAAAATTACCGTGAACATCGTAAACGGTCCAGGTTACAACCGTAGTATCCACAGGATAATATGCACTTGCATCAGCCGTACCGGTATAATTATTAGAAAAATAATTAACAGCGCAATTATCTGCGGTAGCCGGAGGAAGTACAGTTACGTATGCCCCACACATACCGGGGTCGTTGGTTTGTGTTTGGTCGGGGGCGCATGTAATTGATGGAACTTCATCATCCGTTATAATTACTGTTTGAATACAGGTATTTGTATTGCCGTGAATGTCAAAAACTGTCCAGGTAACATAAGTGGTGTCAACGGGATAAATATCGCTGGCGTCGGCAGTGCCGTTATAATTATTCATATAATAATCCACTCCGCAATTATCATCAACAGTTGGGGGGCCAATAGTAACTGAAGCTTCGCATAGCCCTGAATCTGCGGTTTGATTCACATCAGAAGGGCAGGTGATAGATGGAAGTTCTTTGTCTTCTACGGTGATGTCAAAGGAACATGAATTTGTATTGCCGTAAGCATCGGTGGCGGTCCAGACTATATTTGTTAATCCTTCGTTTAGTATAACCCCGTCGAGCGATGCAGTATCAGTACCAGTTGTTGCTCCACTTAAGACGTAAGAAATAAATGCCCCGGGGCAATTGTCAGAGAATGCCGGATCAAAGCTTACAATTTTATTATATGTAACTGTTACCTGAGCATAATACCCGGATAATAAGGCATCAGGTATTAAACCCCATGAATTAGGATAATCAAGTATTCTGAATGAATTTAGACCTCCAACCACATAATTGGATGGATTCAGATTAAGCGTAACAATATGGTCTGGATTAGAAGGAGCATTGCATAAGCACCAGTTAGAAGTGGCAAAACCACCTTCATTATTTCCATTAAGCTGAGTGGAATGCAAGTAACCACCTGAACATTCAACACCAACGCTAAATTGTAGTTGTACATCCGTTACAGTTCCGTTGCCTGTATCTGTCCAATCGAAACCTGCCGGCCAAGAGCTCCAGTTGTAATAACTTCCCCCACCACAGACCTCAGTCAGATTGAATAAGTCACTTAATGAAATATTGTAAGTTGTTGTTACAATTTGGGTTGAATTCTCAATTACGTAAGTGCATTCGCCGGAGTCCGTATTTACTGTCTGATCAGGCAGACAAGCTATGGCAGGTGCTTCATCATCAGTAACGGTTACATCAAAACTGCAAGTATTTGTGTTTCCTGATGCATCGGTAGCTAAGAAAGTATTAGTAGTTGTGCCAATGGGGAATAGCGAACCCGAAGGGAGGCCGGCTGTTTGTATCACATCGTCAAATTCAACAATGTAGTGAATAATCCATGATGAAGGAAGGTCATTCCACAATCCACTTACCCAAACATTTATATAATTCTCATTTCCTCCGGTATTATTTGGCTCACCGGAGATCCAGTTTGTGTATGTAATTTCGCTTCCATCCAACCATTCCCAGCCTCCATTGGGTTCAGAATATAATGGACTGAAAATATCCTGAACAGCACCTGCCCAGAAATCTGAACCAGAAGATGTAAGAAACGTATTCTCATCAGCAGAATTGATATAAACGAGATGGCCACCCAGAGCTATTGCTGCAGCGTTAGCTGAATCAAAATCAGTAGCTAGGTTAGATAAAAAATATCTATGATTATTAAAAATACCCAAGTAGGTATAACCGGGTATACTAAACGTATTACAATTATCTGTTACAACAGGTTGGGGATAATTCACCGTTGCTCCGCAAACTCCAGGGTCGTTGCTTGTATTAATATCTGTCGGGCATGTAATAACAGGAGATTCGGTATCATTAACCGTTACGTTGAAATAACATGTATCATTGCCGCAGATGTTATTTGCTATAACCTGAACTGTTGTTGTTCCAAGTGGGAAAGAACCTCCGGGAGCAATGGGGTCGTATGATAGTGTGGGAGCAGGGACTCCGCTTACGTTTACAACGTAATTTACGTTTGCTCCGCAAACTCCTGGATCATTTACAACAGTGGTATCTGCGCATAACAATCTCGGAGCAGTATTTATAGTCAGGTCATTGCCGTTTTCGGAACCGATAACAGCAGGGTCGGAAGAAACTACACGAATACGGTAAAGATTACCGGGATTTATACCTGTAGGCAGGGTGCATGAAATAGTGTCTGCTGTTGTGGAAGCTAAGGAGCCAATAGTGTCAGGGCTGGCAAAGCTACCGTTTTCATCGCTGAGTTGTGCGTAGAAAATATTACCGGGGTTATAGGCACTAAATAAAGTATAACTCACATCTAAGGTCTCTCCTTCGCACCATGTCCCTGCAAAAGGTGTCGTAAATATTTTCGGGCTTAGCATCAATATGGCATTTTCAAAAAGTTCTGGTGAGGGAATGGCATCATTGTAAAATCCGAATGTTATTAAATGTCCGCTCATGCTTAAAATTATAGCGTCTTCAGAGCTGCCGGGATTATAAACAGCCATGGAGGTACCTGCTACAGGTATTAACCCAAAGGTGTAGAAACCCCATCCGGAAACATTGGAAAGTGGAACAGGATTAGCAGGAAGTCCTGCACTTAATGTCGCGTCTGTTACGTTTAACGAGGCCTGGTCGTCAATATTCCCGGTATAATCCACTCCAAGTGGCAAACTCAGTAAGTTATCCTGAGTCCAGTCAAAATACATTCCGGTTTTTCCGTATGTATTTATAAAATTTGCCAATGCCGCCACAGAAATAGAGTCTGGCGTATTTCCCTGGGGATAATAGATTGCTATGTCGTAATTTTCAGGGGATGCAATTTCTGTCTGAAAATCTGCATCGTTATAAACGTATGTGACATCACAAGCCAAATTATCCAAAGCGTTGTATATTTGGTCATTTGTCGGTGAAAAATCACAATAATATAATACTTTGGTTTGCGAAAAAGCCGATAACGAAACTAAGCACAAAATAGAAAAGATTAATAAAGTTTTTTTCATAAGAAAAAGAATTAATTTGATTTAGAAATATTTATTAAATTTAAATAAATTATACGATAACAAAGATAATAATATCAAAAAGCAAAAAAAGCAATTTTCAAAAAAAATATTTTTTGCATTTAAAAAAAGTAAAAAATGATTGTGTATTTTTTTATTCAAAATTTAAATAAGTAACTTAATGATTATTTGTAAAAATAATATTACCTGCAAATATATGCAATAAAATTTTTTAAAAAATAAATATTATTAATTTTAAAATAAATAAAAAAATTGTTAAAGCAACCAGATTATTAATATATTTGTCATTAAATAAGTAAAATAAAATAACACAATATTAATTATAATAAACTTAATTATGAAACAACTTCCATTAATTTTAAAATCTATTTTGGTTTTTGCTTTTTGCATTATCTTTTATATGCAGGCTTTTTCACAAAACACAGGAAATGATTATTTACTGAAATTTAACCGGAAATGCACTGGGAATGTTGCTAGTTTAAATGAGAAAAATGAAAAAGTGTTTACATTTGTTATTGAGAATATGCTCTTACAGGAACAAATTGAAAATTTTATTGAAATTCTGAAAGGCCATGAGCTTGTTATTTCTGTTGATATTTCTGAAATACATGGTGATAAACAGCAACGCAATGCAACTGTCATTTTAAAACCCGAATCCAAAATTAATGATTTTCAGGATCTGCTAAGGTTGGTTGGGGTTAACACTATATTTCTCGACGGAGAGTTGATTGCTGTGGATGACCTTGAAAACAAAAAATAGATTCATTATTTATAAATTACTGAGGATTCAATGAGAAAATATTTATTATTTATTACAGTTATTTTATTTGCAAGATTATATTCTTTTGGGCAATGCGGCGGCCCAACATTAACTGTGAATAACCCTTCATTTGAAGGAAGCCCCGCACCACATGTAACTCCACCGCAGTGGGACATCTGCCAACCGGGTGTAACTCCCGATACACAGCCGGGTTCATGGGGAATCAGCCTGCCTCCTTATGATGGAAGCTCTTATATCGGCTTGGTATGGGGTGGAAGCAGTTGGGTTGAGGGCGCCAGCCAGACACTCAGCAGCCCGATGATTGCCGGCACCACATATAATTTTACCCTTGCATTGGCATCCACTTCATCAACTGGTGGAGGAATACTACCGGGATGCGTGGAACTGCAAATCTGGGGAAACAGTGGTGGCAACAGCGGTTGTGATATGTCTGAATTATTATGGGCATCGGGAGATGTCTATGATGCTGCACATATTGACCAATGGGTATTACATACGGTTACTTTTACCCCTTCTCAGAATTGGGGGCATATGCTTTTCTCAGTACATACTTTGGGTTGTTCGGCCCAGCCTTATCTTATGTTAGACAATTTATCACCCATTATCCCCCAATCCGATGTTGCAGCATTTAATGCTCCGGGAGTTTGTGTAAACAGTCCGATGCCATTTACAGATGCTTCTGTATCAACAAGTGGAACCATAACTAACTGGAACTGGAATTTTGGAGATGGAAGTCCCGGAAGTACAACCCAGAATCCTGCACATACATACACTACTCCGGGGACTTATGATGTTACACTTACAATTTATAGCAATGTTCCGTGTACAACTCAGGTAGTGCAACAGGTTATTGTACATGATTATCCAACGGTTGCTGCAACTGCCGATCCTGCAGCTATTTGTCAGGGGATGTCAACAACTCTTACTGCGTCTGGTGCTAATTCATACAGCTGGAGTAATGGCCTTGGCAATGCAGCACAGGTTACTGCCACTCCGTCAGCTTCCACAACTTATACCGTTACCGGCACTTCCAATGGATGTGCCAGTACGGCTTCTGTTTCAGTTTATGTAGGGCAATTGCAGCTTAATACTATTGTAAACAACCATGTTTCCTGTTTTGGTGGCAGCGATGGTTCGGCAACGGTAGTACCCGCCGGAACACCCCAATACACTTATTTCTGGTCTCCTTCCGGGGGTAACGGCCCTACTGCATCAGGGCTCACGGCAGGAACCTATACTGTTTCTGTCAGCGATTCCGTAAACTGCCAAAGCTCAACCAGCATAACTATCACAGAACCACCATTACTTATTGTAAATATTTCCGACAGTACAAATATTAACTGTTTTGGTGCATCTACCGGAACAGCAACAGTTACAGCTTCTGGAGGCACACTATCATACAGTTATCAATGGACTCCATCAGGAGACACTGCAAGTACAGCTACTGGCCTGCCTGCCGGCGCTTATCAAGTCGTTGTTACTGATCATAATGGTTGCAGCGATTCAGATCAGATTACACTGACACAACAACCACAGCTTCATATCACACTTGCTCCTGACGATGAAGACTGCCCTACCTATTGTGATGGATTTATTGAATCTTCGGTAACAGGAGGCTTTGGCTCTTATGATTATTCTTGGAGTACCATACCTGTTCAACACACATCTACTGCGAACGGATTATGTCCGGGAAATTATACCCTGACCATTACCGATGATTATAGCTGTACCTCCACACAAAGCGCAAACATTTCGACCAGTGCATGGGTAAGCGCAGATTTCACTGCCACACCAACTTCGGGGTATGTTCCTTTGTCGGTTGAGTTTATTTATACAGGTAACTACGGTATGAATTTTTACTGGGATTTCGGTGATGGGGGAACGGGGACAGGCTCGAACATTACACATATTTACGATATAGTGGATTTGTATGAGGTAACATTGTATGTAAATTCAGGTCCTCCGGAATACTGCCCCGACACGATGACAATATACATTGATGCCATGCGCCCGTCGTGGATTACGGTGCCAAATATTTTTACACCCAATGGAGATGGTGTAAATGACGTTTTTCAAATTGAATCTCAGGCAATAGAAATAATGGAAATAGAAATTTTTAACCGCTGGGGAAAGGAAATGTTTTCAACGAATATCAGCGGGTTTACCGTGGAAAAAGAAAAGAAAGATGTATGGGATGGTACAAGCAAGAGCGGTGAAAGATGCTCAGACGGTGTTTACTATTATATTATTTATGCGAAAGGCTATGACGACATAGAGTACAAGAAGAATGGAACAATTACATTATTAAGATAGAAACCCATATCCATGAAAAAAACAGTATATTTATTTCTTATCCTATTAAACATTACCACTTTTGTAATGGCCCAGTGCGGAGGTGTTATACTTACGGTGAACAACCCTTCTTTCGAAGGAACTCCGGAGCCGCATGTTACTCCTCCCGGATGGGATATCTGCATGCCCGGGAACACACCGGATACACAGCCAGGGTCATGGGGAATAAACTTGCCACCATATGAAGGCAGTTCATATATTGGTTTGGTTTGGGGAGGCAGTAGCTGGGTTGAAGGCGCCAGCCAGACTCTCAGCAGCCCTATGGTTGCTGGGACAACTTATGAATTTACACTTGCCCTGGCTACCACAGCCTCTACAGGTGGCGGGATACTACCCGGATGTGTCGAATTGCAGATTTGGGGAAATATGGGTGGCAACAGCGGCTGTGACCATTCTGAATTGTTGTGGAGTTCCGGTGACGTTTTTGATGCAGCACATATGGATCAATGGGTAGTGCATACTGTTAGCTTTACGCCATCACAAAACTGGGGTCACCTCCTTTTTTCGGTTTACAACCTGGGTTGTTCAGATCAGCCGTACATTATGCTGGATGACTTATCAGCTATTGTTCCTATTACGGATATAGCTGAATTTTCATGGACAGGCTCCGGAAGTAACAATGCGGCGTGTACCGGACAAGCAGTTACATTTCATGATGAATCCACTTCAGCGCAAAGCACCATAACAAACTGGTCCTGGAATTTTAATGACGGCACTACCAGCACGGCACAAAATCCTGTTCACACCTTTGCCAGTCCTGGGACTTATGATGTAAGCCTTACCATCATCAGCGCTATACCATGCACAACCAATGTAATACATCAGGTTATTGTATATGAAACTCCCATTGCCACAGTCAGTGGTGGCGGCTCTATATGCCCGGGAACGGGCGCTACAGCACCTGTTACTATAACTCTTACCGGCACTCCGCCATGGTCTATTACTTATTTTGATGGAGTGAATTCAACTACCGTGAATGGTATTAATACTACTCCCTATATTATCAATACACCTGTAACGGGAAATTACACAGTAACAGCAGTGTCAGATGCAAACTGCACCGGTACTTCTTCCGGAAACGCTTCTGTGGCATACAATAACTTACCTTTAGTTACCTTTGCTGTGCTGCCGCATGTATGTGTAAATTTTGCTCCATTTCAGCTTACCGGAGGAGGACCTGCTGGAGGCAACTACTCTGGCCCGGGAGTTAATGGCAATATGTTTGACCCGGCTTTGGCAGGAGTGGGAACACATCAAATAACATATACTTATACTGATCCTAATACAGGCTGTACTGATAGCGCTCACCAAGCACAGCTTGTTCTGGCCGGAATTAATATCGGTGTGGATCCTCCTTTGACTTATATATGCCCTGAGGGTCATGCAGTCCTTGTTGCTACCGGAGCAGACACTTATCAATGGACACCTTCCGATGGACTTACTCAGGACTATGGACCCATTGTGATTGCAATGCCCGAAACAAGTACTACATATACTGTATTTGGAACAAATAGTGTGGGCTGCACCGGAACCAACACGGTTCAGGTGAACATTTACAATACGGAAATGGTCAATATATTTGTTTCTCCAAATGAAGGATGTTCGCCACATTGGGTTAACACAGATATCTTCCCCGAAGAAATGATTGAAGACTCTACATGGCTTTGGAATTTTGGTGACATACACGGACCGGGCAATGTCAGCTATCAACAAAATCCTTCTCACGTATATGGAGGCGAAGGTTATTATATGGTAACATTTGCGGCCATGGATACCAACGGATGCCATATTAAGGATACAGCTTATGTAAGAGTGTATCCGACTCCAGTCGCTAATTTTTATACCAATCCCGATATTGGTTATGCAGGCATTACGAACATGCAGTTTATAGATATATCATTAAACGCAAACGCATGGTATTGGGAATTCGGAGACCCGGGTTCTTACAATTATAATTACTCTAACGAACAGCATCCTCATCATACTTTTGCCGATTCAGGAACTTATTCGGTGATGCTTGTTGCCACAAGCACTTATAATTGCAGAGACACCATTATTAAAGATGTTTTAATTTTTCCGGAATTTGTTATTTTTATTCCCAATGCATTTACTCCCAACAGGGATCATATTAACGATGTGTTTAAACCGAGTATCATTGGGTTTGACAGGGAATCGTACAGGTTTTATATTTTTGACCGCTGGGGAAAAATGATATTTTTCTCTTCTAATATTGAAAACGGATGGGATGGAAAAATCAATGGCAAAGAAGCTGCCGAAGGCATCTACAGCTTCCTGCTTTATGTGAATGAAAACACAGGAAAAGACCATAAAGTGAAAGGAATAGTTACTTTAATTAGGTAAACATTTAAGAATACATCCTGGTTTTTTATAGTCTTAAATATCTATAAGAATCAAAACTTCTATATTTGCACTGAATCTTTTTTCATGCGCCGGATGAAAAATAAAAAGTTGCATAATGAATATGTATGTAAAAAAAACATTTACTAAAACTGCAACTCCTCATTCTTTATTGAATCAAAAGATAATTGATACTCTTAAAGTCCCGGTGTTTTTATTGCTTTTGGTTTTTGTGCTTTATGGCAACACCATTTCCAATAAATACTCTTTTGATGATGATTTTGTTACCTATAACAATCCTCAGATTCAAAAAGGCTTTAAAGCCATAAAGGAAATTTTTACCACCAGATATTATGTTAATGCAAGGCAAAATTATGATTACCGACCTATGGTAAAACTTGGATTTGCAATAGAGTATGCCTTGTTTGGAAGCAACCCGCACATCAGCCATTTTATTAATGTTATCCTGTATTTTATTCTATGTCTTCTACTTTATTTAATATTGAAGAAATTATTGCGTTCCTATCATCCCTGGCTTGCTTTGGCGGCAACACTTTTATTTTTAGCACATCCGGTACACACAGAAGTAGTTGCTAGCCTGAAAAACCGAGATGAACTCCTAAGTATGATGGGAACTGCGGCTGCATGGTATTTAACCATAAAATATACCGAAGCGAAAAAATGGAGGTTTATATTACTGGCTGTTTTCATGCTTGTTTTCGGGTATTTCTCAAAAGCTGGCGCCATGGTGTTTGTAGTAGTGATACCTTTAAGCCTTTATTTTTTCACTGCTGAAAAAACAAAAAACATTCTGAAAATAACAGGTATATTGCTTCTGGTAGTATTTTTCTGCATCCTGATACCGCGTTTGCTGCTGCCCGAAATCCAAAGGAAAATAATGTTTTTTGAAAATCCCCTGTATTATGAAAAAGGGTTGTTGATCCGGTTAGGAGCGGCTCTCAGTGTGCTGTTGTTTTATTTCCGCCTGCTGGTGTTTCCGCATCCTTTGCTTTTTTATTACGGCTATGACCAGATATCGGTAACAAATCCTTTTACTGTCTGGAATCTTTTTTCCTTGTTACTTTGCATAATGTTGCTGGGCATAGCCTTATTCCGGTTTAGGCGGAAACACGTTCTCAGTTTTGCCATTTTATATTATTTTATCACTATTTCCATCTACAGCAATCTGCTTAACCCACCACCGGGTATTGTGGCTGACCGTTTTCTTTTTTCTTCTTCCCTGAGTTTTTGCCTAGCACTGGCATTTATTTTGCCGAAAATTTTTAAAATCAACCTTAATGAAAAACTGACTAAAAAAATAAAAACATATAAAAAGCCGGGTATCATTTTATTAATTATATTTCTTCTTTTTTCAGTGAAAACCATCAGCAGAAATTCACAGTGGAAAGATTTCAAAAGTTTGTACACCAACGATATTAAGTACCTTCACAATTCAGCAAAAGCGCATGCAGTTTATGCTTCATTTCTTTATAACCAAATTCCTGCAAGCAGAGATTATACAAGGCAGAAGGAGCTGGTGAGGCTCTCGGAAAAGCATTACAAGCAGGCGCTGGAAATATATTCTGATTATGCTGTATGTATGAATAATCTTGGAATCATAGCATATAAGTTTTATAAGAAAAAAGAGGAAGCTGTGAACTACTGGAAGACGGCTGCTATCGCCGATAATGAATATTCCGAGCCGCTTTTTAATCTAGCCAAGGCGTATGAAGAAGCTGGTGTAACTGATACTGCTGAGTTATATTATCTTTCTGCATTGAAACTGGATAGCAGTAATGTCTCGGGATACAGCAATCTGGCCGCTATGTATTTTGAACTGGGCAAAACAGATAAAGCCATACAGACAAACCATGACATCATGTCGGTTTCTCCTGAAAGCGACCTCCCTTATGTAAATATCGGTAACTATTACCTGCTGGGAAAGGATACACTAAATGCAATAAAATACTGGGAAATGGCTATTGAAAAGCAGCCTGACAATCCGGAACTCTGTAAAAATTTAGCCGCTTATTTCAGCCATGTTAAAGAGTATAAAAAAGCGGAGTATTATAAAAAATTGTCAAGAAAAAAATATTAATTCTTCAAATTTTTTATAGCATCATTATGCTGTCAAAAAAAGTATTTGCAGAATTGCATGTGTTATAAATACATTTAAATTAATAATAAATTAACAATTAAAAATACATACTTCCAGAAATATTTCTACTTAGACTGCTGTTGTATTTGAGCACAATAACAAATTTGATGTTATTGGATATTGACAATAAAAAAATAATATCTTTTTTAAGACACAGAATATTTCTTCAAAGAAATTCATTTATTGATAAGAGTGGCATTCGTGTTGCAAAGACAAAAAACAACTTGAAAAAATCATTAACAAAAATATCAATACCTGGCAGTTACCGCATAGAAAAAACTTTTGTATAGAGTTTCAACAATCAGAAAAAAATGATTAATGTCATTTTTTATGTGTACTGATATTTTTTGTCAAACAATTTTTACATGAAATAGTTATTTACAAATTATAACACGATGAAATATTTTTTAAAAATTAAATTTGAATTTTATGGAGCACTTACAATAAAATATTTTTACACCTGAAATTTTTTCATAGGGGATAGTTGATAGCACAAATACTACCGCTGACAGTGTTGTGGTTATTTCATCTGATAGCGTAGCTATTGTTAATGACAGAAGCTTACCGGCAGATATTGTTCCAAAGTAATTTTTACTGCCTTAGACAAACAAAACGATTCATTAAAATCAATTATTATTGCAATAACACCACCTCCTGATTTTTCAATGCTTATGGATAATTCTGCCCTCTATGGTTCCGATTCGGTTATTGTTACCGAAGAAAATAAAAGTATAAACTATGATATTCCACCAATGTATATGGCGGTGCAGGTGGATTCAACGGCCAAGAATATAAGCATTCCTGATTCATCACAGAAAACCAAGAAGGAAGTTACAACAGGGATAATAAAAGATACGATTAAAGGATTTTAAGTATCTGAACATGCTCCCGAAATTGGTGACCCCAACTATACAGCTTAAAATGAGGAATGGATAAAAAACTATCCTGAGGAATATGAAAAAGTGAATCAGGCCAATCCTGTTAACCTGGAGTCTTTTGATGCAAAACAAAAAAGTTATGAAGTTTTGATGCTGGACAACCAAAAGCTTATGATGAGGAACTACAACGCAAAAAAACATCAGATCCCGACTTTTATAAAAAACATATGGAATGGCTGAAAGAATACAATCCGGAACGCTATAATATTGAAATTGAAAAACAATAGCATTTTAAGAATTTTTGGGTAGGGTAAAAGTCTAAATCTGCCCGATACATATTAAATGAGTTAATAAGGCCAGGAGAAAAAAATTTCGAAAACGACAGGGGAGATTACTATTTCAGTTACAAGCATTATATTTGCTGCACAAATACACAGCTAAAAGCACTTCACTTGAAGCACACACAGAAAAGAAATCCTGTAATGATTGAGAAAAAAACTGCAATTTTTTCAACATGGAAGTTACGTATTGTACTGGTGGGAGTGTTACTTATTACCGGACTGATATATTTGCAGACATCAAAGTTTTCATTTGTTTACTGGGATGATGACCAAAATATTAAGACAGAAACATCATATTCGGTTTTCAGCTCCGAAAACTTTTTACATCACTATAAAACTTCAAGATATAAAGCTCTTGCCATATGGAGTTTTATTATTGACAATGCCGTATTCGGTAAAAAACCCGGATGGTATCATCTTCATAATGTGTTGCTGCATCTTGTGAATATTTTGTTATTATATTTTCTTATGCAGCGAATCACAAAAAAAGAAACGGTAGCGCTTATAACGGCTACACTTTTTGCAGTACACCCGGCTTTTATTGAACCTGTGGCTTGGGTTACCGGGCGCAAAGACCTGCTGTTTGTTTTGTTCTTACTGCTTTCGGTTATTACTTACCGGAATTATTTGCTGAAAAAGCAGCCATGGATATGGTTACTGCTTGTTATTATTTTTACCTACCTTGCCAGCCTCGCTAAAATACAGGCTTTTGTGTTGCCAATGCTGTTTTTAGGTTTCGACTGGTTTTACAAAAGAAAATTTTCGGTCTTACTGATTATTGAAAAACTATTGCTGGTGTTGCTCATGTATGATAAATGGAAGCTCTCTTTGCTAATAGTATTGATAGTGTTGTTGATTTTTATTTTCAATATATTCATAAAACCAAAAAAGTCCCGTTTCATTACTGCCTCATTCTGGTATCTTGTAATAATGACTGTGCTGGTGGTGGGCTTTACTGCTTTTTATTTCAGTGTTAATCATTATGCACAAAGGATTGTTTTTACAATACCTGTAGTTTTTTTGCTGGTTTTTACCGGTGTTTTTATGCTACTTATTATGAAAAAGAATGAGTTTCTTTTATCAAAAACACTTTTTACCCGTGTACTTAAACCAGCAATTGTACTTATACCGCTTATAATTTTTTTTACTGAGTTAATCATTATACATTTTTCCAATATAGGATTTCTGAATAATATTTATATAGTATTTAAGACAGTGATGCCTATGAATTTTGATTACCTGCGTTTTTGGGAAACACAGTCTGTGGATTATAATTCTTATACTTTTGCTGAGCGCCTGATACTTTTCCCCAATACATTGCTTTTTTATATCGGCAGATTCTTTTTGGCTATCCCCCTGAATCCTATGGTTGCGTATCCTGCACATACTGCAGGTGGCGGGCTGGAAACAGCCTTGATTTTAAAGGCCTTGCTTGTGTACGTTTTTCTTTTAGTTTCCGCTTTTATCATCTACAAATATTTCAGAAAAAGCCGCTTGGCACTTCTGGGTTTGATATGGTTCACTGTATGTATCAGCATTGTGTTGCAGTTAATTTCTATTGAAGGGCGTATACTTGCCGCCGACAGGTACGCTTATCCTTCATACATTGGCCTGTTTCTTGTTACAGCCCTTGCTGCCGACAAACTACTACAGCGGTTCCGGCCTCTCTATGTGTGGACGACACTGGTTGCGCTAATTCTATCAATGAGTATACTGACCTATCTGAAGTGTGATACTTGGAAAAACTCGGTAACACTTTGGCAAGAAGCTTTAGATAAAGACCCTAAAAACCATTATGCCTGGTTCAGCCTTGGTTATTCGGTATATTTTGAAAATAATAAACCCAAAGAAGCTTTGAAATATTTTGACAAAGCTATCAGTTTATATACTGAAAACTTTCATTATTTCAACAACCGGGGCAGGATAAGGTTTGCTATTCAGGATTTTCAGGGCGCTATGGATGATTTCAATGAAGCCATTAAAATGAACAGCCTTAACTGGGGCTCTTATTATAACAGGGGAGTGCTTCTCATGGAATATGCAGATTTTAAAGGCGCTGCTGAAGATTTCAGAAAAGCAAAGGAAATTTTTCCGGAATTCACCCTGTCAGATAGCAGCCTGAAAAAAGCCATGCAAATGGTACGACTTGACAGCATTTTAAATAGCGGGGGCAAAATAAATGAATCTGATACGGAAGCAATGAAACGTTTTATCAGGGGCACCGGGAGAAAATTCGGCGAACACGGTATGTATGAAAAAGCTGTGGTATACCTTGAAAAAGGAATAGAAATATTTCCTGAAGAACCAAGCTTTTATGAATATTTAGCTGTAACATATAACATTCAACACAATTATCCCCTGTCACTTGAATCGTATAACAGGGGGCTGAAACGCATACCTGGCAACCCAGCCCTGCTTTTTGCCCGCGGAAATTTTTACCAGATGACCGGCGAAAGTGCTAAGGCCTGTGCCGACTGGCAACTGTCGGCACAAGGTGGCAATATGAATGCCCGTAGCATGGTTCAGCAGCATTGCGGATTCTCTCTGATGAAACCGCAGTAATAAAAACTCCGGGCAGATTGAGCCCTTGTTCTGGATAAAGTTTATTATTATAAAGTTTCAAAGAGCAACGATTCTAAGTCGTCAGGGTATTTTTTAATCGTTTTGCTCACATTTCATATAAATATTAAGCAATGGTATTATTACCTTTGAACAACTATTCAGCCTGAATTTTGTCCATTAAACCTAAAAAAACTTACTGATGAAAAATTTTTTGACGATAAAATAATAACTGAAATCAAACTATATAACGGATTCTATCCTGCAGAAAATTATCATCAGGATTATTATAAAAACAATCCATCAAAAGGATATTGTGTGGCTGTAATCAATCCCAAATTGGTAAAAATCCGCAACTTCTATTCAAAATTCCTTAAGTAGGAAGGCGGTTTATTCAGCTTTATTATAGCTTTCAACAGGTTCACAGGCGCACACAAGGTTTCTGTCGCCGTAAGCATCATCAATACGGGTTACGGTAGGCCAGTACTTGTCATTATCTGACCATGGCATCGGGAAAGCTGCTTGTTTTCTGCTGTAGGGGAGGTCCCAGGTGTCTGAAGCAAGCATCTGAGCTGTATGTGGCGCTTTTTTAATGATGTTGATATTTCTGTCGGCTTTGTCTTCTTCAATTTCGTGAATCTCTTTTCTAATGGCAACCATAGCTTCAATAAAACGATTCAACTCATAAAATGGTTCACTTTCTGTGGGCTCCACCATCAGTGTCCCATGAACAGGAAAAGCAACTGTTGGAGCGTGAAAGCCGTAATCCATAAGCCGTTTGGCAATATCTATTGCTCCGATACCGGTTTTATGGTCAATTTCGTTGCAATCGAGTATCATTTCATGAGCCACCCTGTTTTTTGAACCGGTATAAAGTATTGGGTAATATTTTTCAAGGCGGGACTTCATATAATTTGCATTCAGTATAGCCATTTTTGTTGCTTCCGTCAGGCCATTGCCGCCCATTAATTTAATGTATGCATAAGAAATAGTGAGTACTAAAGCGCTTCCAAAAGGTGCCGAAGCCACAGCTGTTATTCCATTTTTATTATCTGAAGAAGGGCTGAAAATATGCACAGGCAGAAACTCAACAAGATGTTTTGCAACACCGATTGGGCCAACTCCCGGGCCGCCTCCTCCATGAGGAATAGCAAAAGTTTTATGCAGGTTAAGGTGGCAGACGTCAGCACCGATTTGTGCAGGGCTGGTAAACCCGACCTGTGCGTTCATGTTAGCGCCGTCCATATACACCTGCCCGCCATTTTTATGAATAATGTCAACAATTTCCAAAATATTTTCTTCAAAAACGCCATGGGTTGAGGGATATGTTACCATCAGGGACGAAAGAGAATTTTTGTATTGCTCTGCTTTTTCGCGCAAATCTTCGGTGTCAATATTTCCATGTGCATCGCATTTTACCACAACAACTTTCATTCCTGCCATCACGGCGCTGGCGGGGTTGGTTCCATGTGCCGAAGCAGGTATCAGTACAACGTCCCGATGGCTTTGACCAATACTTTCCTGATATTTACGAATAACCATCAGACCTGCATATTCTCCGGCTGCCCCGGAATTCGGTTGAAAAGAAATAGCGGAAAATCCGGTAATTTCACAAAATGCTTTTTCCAATTCTTGTATCATAAAATGGTAACCTTCTGCCTGTTCTTCAGGGACAAAGGGGTGAATATTTCCAAACTCAGGCCAGCTAAGTGCAAACATTTCGGTTCCGGCATTGAGTTTCATGGTGCAGGAACCCAGAGGTATCATGGCACGGTTGAGGGAGAGGTCTTTTACTTCAAGTTTTTTAATGTAACGCATCATTTCTGTCTCTGAATGATATGTGTTGAAAACAGCATGTTTCAGAAATGCTGAAGTTCTTTTTAATGCTTGAGGAATACAAGATTGTGTGCTTGTGATAGAAGTAACAGGATGGAAAGAATGCCCGGCGGCTTTGGCAAATATTGAAAATAAAAGATTTATATCGCCAAGGCTAGTGGTTTCATCCAAAGAAATACCGATGTGATTATCATCAATATAGCGCAGATTGATTTTTTGCTCAAGTACTAGTTTCCTCAGGTCTGCTATTTTCACATTATCTGGCAGGGCAACTTTTAAAGTATCGAAGAAGAATTCATTTTCTTGTTTGAACCCGTACTTTGGAAGTTCTGTATTTAGTATGTTTGCGAGGGTATTAATATGAGCAGCAATTTCCTTAAGACCTTCGGGCCCGTGGTAAACAGCATACATTCCCGACATAATGGCCAGTAGGGCTTGTGCTGTGCAAATGTTGGATGTGGCTCTTTCGCGTTTTATATGTTGTTCGCGTGTTTGCAAAGCCATGCGCAATGCACGATTACCGTTGGCATCTAATGATATCCCTATGATACGTCCCGGAATATTGCGTTTGAATTTCTCACTTACTGCAAAGTATCCGGCATGTGGACCGCCAAATCCCATTGGCAATCCAAATCGCTGAGTGGAACCCAGAACAACATCGGCACCCCATTCGCCGGGAGGTGTAAGCAAGGTAAGCGATAATAAGTCAGCAGCCACTGCAACAGAAATGTCTGCATTATGAGCTTTCTCAACAAATTCCGTATAATGGTTAATTTTTCCGTTAGAGGTAGGGTATTGAAGCAAAGCTCCGAAATATGTTTTATTTAAGTCAATTTCATTATGGTTCCCAATCACCACTTCAATTCCCAGCGGCTTTGAACGGGTGATAATCACTTCGATGGTTTGAGGAAAAACACATCGGGAAACAAAAAATTTATTGACATTATTTTTAATCTGTTCCCGGCTGCGAGAATTAAAGAACATAAGCATAGCTTCTGCTGCTGCTGTTCCTTCATCAAGCAGTGAAGCGTTGGCAATTGGCATGGCTGTCAGGTCCGATATTACAGTCTGGAAGTTAAGCAAAGCTTCCAAACGTCCCTGCGAAATCTCAGCCTGATAAGGAGTGTATGAAGTGTACCAGCCGGGATTTTCCAAAATATTACGAATAATAACTCCCGGAGTAATTGTGCCATAATAACCCATTCCAATATAGCTTTTATAATTTTTGTTTCTGGATGCGATTTCTTTTATATGATTCAAAAACTCATATTCATTGATACCTATAGGTAAATTCAATGGTTTTGGTAAACGAATTGGTTTTGGTATTGTCTGGTCAATAAGTTCATCTATAGAAGCAACACCTATAACTTCAAGCATTTGCTTTATTTCCCTTCCTCTGGGGCCGTTGTGGCGGTTAACAAAATTATTAGTAATCATGTTTTGAAATATTTAGTAAAAAAATTTATGATTTTCAGTTTGCAAAGATAGCATTATGGTAAAGAATAAAATAATGTCAAGAAAAATTTTAAAATACAACTGGAGACACTAGTGGAAAATATCTAAAAAAAACTAAAAAAAACTTGCTTTTCGTCATTATTTTTATTAATTTTATATCATAATTTTAATTACATAGATTTTTTTGCACTTAATGATATTGCGTTTTTGTAATAAGTTTAAATGAATAAAATTTATAAAATACAATTTGCTTCATTTAATTCTTTTTTTAGACATATAAAATATGTAAAAAAAGTTATTGCTTTTTTATCAATTACGTTCTTTGTGTCATATATCACCGTATGGGGACAGACAACTTCAACGAGAAATGCAGGAACCGGTACTAACGTTGCAGATACAGGTTCAGTTGCTTGGGTTAACCCAGACAATGTAATTTCTAATAACAATCTTTATTCAACAATTGCTCTTAATAATCAAACCAGCAATTCTCTCCAAGCTACAAATTATGGGTTTACTATACCTTTCAATGCCATTATTACCGGGATAAGGGTTACCATTGGACGTTATCAAAGCGCTGTTGGGAGCGGTAATGATATTCATGATATTGAAGTAATGTTATTGAAGGGAGGCAGCACCGTTGGTAACAATTATGCCCTTGCAGCCGAATGGCCAACAGCAGAGGGCACTGTAAATTATGGGTCACAAACTGATATTTGGGGCACTACCTGGACACCTGCGCAGATTAATGCTGCAGATTTTGGTGTTTCACTTGTTGCAAACAGTACCAATAACAGAACCGGAAGGGTTGATTATATGCTTATTGCTGTTACCTATGTTTTACCCAATACATTTGCCTCTTTTTCATTGACCGCTAACGGTACATTTTCAGTTCCCTCAAATGTTAGCTGCATAAAGGTGGAAGCCTGGGGTGGCGGCGGAGCTGGTGGCGCTGCTAGGGGTAACCCATCAGCAGGTGGTGGCGGCGGTGGCGGCGGTTATGCAAGCAGTATATTAACAGGCTTGGATAACTCCTATCCGGTTACGGTAGGAGCAGCAAAAGCAGGGACTTCCACTAGTGTTATAAATAATGGGAATCCATCTTATTTTGGTCTGTTGGCCAGTCCGCAAGTTTATGCTTCTGGTGGTTCCGGAGGCGTTTATGCTACAGCTAACTACTCAAACGGTGCTGGTGGCTCAGGAGGTACGGACAACATCGGTTCAACTATCTATAATGGCGGTGACGGTGCCGCGGGGATATATACACCCACTTCCACTCCGGGTGGGGCAGGCGGAGGTGGTGCCGGTTCCACAGGGCCCGGTAATTATGCTGTAGCCGGGGAAGGCGGAGCAGCAACATTAGTAAATGGCGGCATAGGAGCCGATGGTGTTGCAGCAGGAGCTACCGGAACGGCAGGCGGTGTTTATGGCGGAGGTGGTTCCGGTGGAAAAGCAAATAGTAGCACCAATAGAGCTGGCGGAGCTGGGGCGCAGGGGTTAGTAATCGTGTCGTTTATTATTCTTTCTCCTCCTCCCGAAATTATAGGAAATACTCAACCTTGTGTTGGTTCAACTGAAACTTATTCTGTAAGTAATATTGTTGGAGTTACTTATACATGGTCATTTCCTGCTGACTGGATCATAACTGGCGGACAGGGAACAAACAGTGTTACAGTTGAAGTCGGTGATATTGATGGCAATGTTCAGGTTACTCCTTTCGGATATTGCAGCGGAGAACCTGGTTTATTGGCAGTAGCTTCGGGGGTAGCCTTACAGCCAGATACAATTAATGGCCCAATTACTGTGTGTCAAAACTCTACCTGGAATTATAATGTACCTAATATTCCCGGCGAAACATATACCTGGACAGTACCTGCAGGATCAACCATAAATTCAGGACAAGGAACAAATAGTGTAAATATTACATTTAGCACCACATCAGGAACTATTACTGTTACACCTTCAAATATCTGTGGCGTTGGCACGGCACAAACACTGGCAATTAACATACAAAACTCTGCTCCCGCAATGCCAAGCATAATTACCGGGCCTAGTTCAGCCTGCCAGGGTTCTACACAAATCTATTCCGTTGTCAACGATCCAAGTGTATCCTTGTATAACTGGTCGTTACCCTCCGATTGGGCAATTACAGCAGGATTACATACAAACTCAATTACGGTAACAGTTGGTGCTACTTCAGGGGACATATCAGTTACTGCTACGAATACATGTGCTACAGGTAATGCTCGAACTAAGGCTGTAATATCAATAGCTACAACTCCCGACCAGCCTGTACTTGTTAATGGAGATACCGTCTTATGTTTGTTGTTCCCTGATCAATATTTCACTATAGTTGATACGTTATATTCTGACTATCAATATAACCCTCATTATCTTAACACCGTCTATACATGGTCTATTCCTGGTGATTGGTCATTACTATCGGGTCAGGGAACAAACCAGATTCATGTTGGTTTAGGAGCATCTTCAGGAAATGTTATAGTTACTCCGTCAAACAGTTGCGGAAATGGTATTCCTCTATCTCTTACCGTTACTGTTGACGATATTGTTCCGTCCCAACCTGTATCAATTACAGGGAATATAAATCCATGCGAGGCTTCAACACAGACATACAGCGTAACCAATCAGGCAGAAGTGTATTTTAACTGGACACTTCCCTCTGACTGGACAATTGTTTCCGGACAGGGAAGCAATTCTATTGTTGTAATAATTGGTCATACTTCAGGAACCGTTGATGTAATTGCTTCAAATGCTTGCGGTTCAGCAATGGATCAAACATTGGATGTTACGGTAAGTCCTTTACCTAATAACCCTGGAACTATTACAGGAGACACTATTTTTTGTCAGGGAACTTCGACAACATATGGTGTAAGCTCTGTAAGTGGTGTTTCTTTTTTCTGGGAAGTTCCTACAGGATGGATTATTACAAGCGGCCAAGGGACAAATTTAATAACAGTTACCATTGGAGCAAATTCAGGAAATGTTCAGGTTACTCCGGTAAATTCATGTGGCAGTGGTGTCCCCAGCGTTTTAAATGTTCATATAAATCCTAGCCCTGCAGCTGAAACTGGACCCGACAATAATATTTGTGTCGGTGCAAGTATTCACATTGGTGCAGCTGGTGTACCGGGGAATACTTATTGCTGGACTTCAATCCCAGCAGGGTTTGTTTCTTCTGATCCGAACCCCCTGGTACAACCGGACACGACAACAATGTACTATCTGGTTGAAACTGTTACTGCTACCGGATGCACAAATACAGACAGCGTTCTCGTTGTTTCCAATCAGATAATTATTATTTCTATTACACCTCCTACTGAAAATATGTGTACAGGGGAAACCACTAATGTTGCTATGTCAAGCAACCAAAGCGGGACAACTTTTTCATGGACAGCTGATTTAACAAGTGGAACGGCAACAACAGGGTTTTCGAATGGAACAGGAAATAATATCAACCAGACGATAAATAACACTTCAGATAATTTTTCTTTAGTCACATATTCAATAACGGCTCATTCAAACGATTGTATAAACGATGCGATTTTGGAAGTGACCATTAATCCGGCTCCGGTAGTTACTTCTCAGACAGTAACTGTTTGTAGTGATTTTAGCACCGCTCTTACATTCGGTGCCAGTACCAATGGTGTTGCCGTTGAAACCTACAATATAACAAATATAAATTCTAACGGACTCACTGCTTTTGCAGGAAATCCGGTAACAGGCAGTGGGTTCAGTAATAATGTCATTGCTGATGATGCCTGGATAAATACTACTGCCAACCCGGTTAATGTTATATATACTGTTGCTCCTGTTAGCGCAATAGGTTGCGTTGGTGTTTCATTTACTGTTACGGTTACTGTTAAGCCAAAGCCAGTAATTACAAATTCTTCTACAAAAAGCATTTGCAGCGAAACGGGAACCAACATTAACTTGACTGCGACTATAGCAAGTACGTTTTCATGGACTATTGGCACTATTACCGGCAGTATAACAGGCGCAAGTGAAGGTTCAGGGGCAACCATAAATCAGGTACTTACAAATCCAAGTAATGCCGCTGCCGGCACTGTACAATATATTATTACCCCCATTTCTTCCTCAGGGTCTTGCAGTGGAAATGCATTCACGATTACTGTTACAGTTAATCCATTACCCATTGTTACAAATCTTTCCACAAAAACTATCTGCAGCGGAAGTGGTACAGACATAAGTCTGTCTGCCAGTGCAAATAGTACCTTTGCATGGTCCTTAGGGGCAATTACTGGCGGAATAACTGGAGCCAGTGCTGGCTCTGGCACAGCTATTAACCAGGTGCTCACGGCTCCAACCAGTTATGCTTCCGGAACCGTACCATATATTATAACTCCAACATCAACTGATGGTTTATGTATCGGAACTGTAAAGACTATTACAGTTACTGTTAATCCGATCCCTTTGGTAACGGCAAGCGCATCCGTAAGTTCTGTTTGTCCAGGTATTAATTTTAATCTTTTTTCTTCTTCAAATGTTGATTTTCCTCCTGTACTGCTTAACGAAAATTTTAACGGGTCGAATAGTTGGGTAACGAGCAATAGTTCTTCAGGTGGAACCCCTGCTAATGCAGCTTGGACAATAAGACCAGATGCATATAGCAGCAATAGCCAGACGTTTCATTCAAACGATAACAGCCAATTCTTTATATCAAATAGCTATTTTCAGAATGGAACAATTACAAGCACTACACTTACTTCAAATGCTATAAGTACAATAGGATATAATTCTTTAACATTGGATTTCTGGCATTATTATGACTATAATGCAAGAACAAATGAAGCTGCAAAGGTGCAAGTGTCAACTAATGGAACTGTTTGGAATGATATTGTCACTTATAATTCAGATCAGGGTTCAGTAAGTAATTTTGCCCATACTTCAATAAATCTAGATGCTTATATTGGCAATGCTACTTTATATGTTCGGTTCTTTTACTACTGCGGATCTAACAGAGGAAGATACTGGGCAATTGATAATGTAAATCTATCCGGAACATCCACGGCATCTGATCCATCCATCAGTTGGACATCCAACCCGGCAAGTTTTACTTCTACAGTTGCAAATCCTGTAAATGTTTCGCAAACTGTTACCACCGATTATATTGCGACATACACCATTGCTGCTTCAGGTTGCAGCAATTCCGATACTGTAACAGTTACCGCATATCCAGCACCTGTCCCTACTATTATATCTGATTACTGCTCAGTACCGGGACATATTCAGTTGGTAGGAGGAGGCGGCGAAACTTATCTCTGGAATACAGGTGAAACCACTCAAGCTATTGCGATTGATATTGCAGGTATTTACAGTGTTACTGTAACTAATGCATTCGGTTGCTGGGCTGCTGAATTTGTTGATGCCAGCAATGAAATGGTAATTGATGGCAGCTTTACCGACTTTGATCCTGCTTACCCATCTTTTTATACGGGTTATATTCAACAGCAATCTTATTATGAGCCATGGGCGCCCAATCCGGAATTAACTGGTTTATGGCCTGAAGGTTATTACGCTGTGAATACAAGCGCTTGGTACAATCCTGTAGATTCTACAGGATATCATACCAATTTCCATGGAAGAGATCATACCCTCAACACGGTCGGGCCAAGAAATTTTCTGATGATTAATGGCGCTACTCAGGATGTGCCCTTAAAAACCATTTGGGAACAAACAGTTTCCGTTGCCCCCAATATTGATTATTATTTCAGTGCATGGGCAATGAATCTTAACCCAGCATCATGTGCTCGATTGCAATTTGAGGTGAATGGAACATTAGTTGGAACCATTGCTGATCTGGATATAGCACCCAAACCCACCACAGAAGGACAGGTCGGGCTTTCCAATTGGGTTCGTTTTTACAGCAATCCATTATGGAATTCCGGCTCTGCAACTACAGCCGTAATTCGTATTGTTAATTTAAATACAGTTGCCGGCGGTAACGACTTTGGGTTGGATGACATTTCATTTGGCACCCTTGCCCCAATTCCTTTTACTACAAATCCTTCTTCAGGTGGAACAGTTTGTGAAAACGACACATTAAAATTATTCGCTAATATTATTGGCGGTAGAGCTCCTATTACATATTCATGGACAGGGCCAAATGGGTTTACTTCAAATCAGAAAGATCCGACCATTCCCAATGCAACTGTTGCTAATTCTGGCACCTATTCTCTAACAGTTGTTGATGGTTACGGTTGTGACCCCGTAACAATGACAACAGTGGCTGTTGTTAATCCATTGCCTACAGCGTCAATAAACGGAACAACAACGGTTTGTCAGTTAGCGTTAGACCCTGATATAACATTTACAGGTAGTAATGGAACATCCCCTTATAATTTTACATATCAGATAAATGGAGGGGCATATCAATTCATTTCCACTACTTCTGGAAACAGTGTTTCAATTCCGGCATCAACATTGATACCCGGAACTTATACGTATTCATTAGTTAGCGTATCAGATGCAAACGGCTGCAATAATATTCAAGGTGGCTCAGCAACTGTTACAGTAAATTCACTCCCTTCTGTAGGTATTAATGGTGACAATCCTGTTTGTGCGGGATTAACGGGTGTACCCTACTCTGCAACAAGCGGTTTTGATACCTATTCCTGGGTTATTTCTGGCGAAGGGACTATAACAGGCCCAACTAACACAAACATTATACATGTGAATGTCGGACCGTCTTATGGTACTTCTTTTACACTAACTCTGAATGTTACTAGTTCTTATGGTTGTAACGGAATAAATGAAGTAGAAATATTTATAGATGATACAACAAAACCTTTTTTGATTGTACCACCATCACCTCAAGATAGAAATGTGGATCCGAATACATGCAGTTATACTGCCATTGGCAATGAATTCAACCCAATAAGTTTTAACGACAACTGCGAAGTTGCAACAGTTGTGAACGATCTGAACTGGACAAACAGTCTTGCAGGATATGTTTTTCCGTTAGGAATCACTCAAGTTACATGGATTGTTACCGATTTAAGAGGAAATTCATCTAAAGATTCTATTTATATAAGGATTAGAGATAACCAACCACCCATAATCTCTTGTCCATCACCTTATGTAGTTTGTGCAAATAGCGATCATACATATATAAATAGTACGAATATATGGGATGCCGGTGCCACAGATAACTGTACTTTGGATGGTATAGCATATAACTTATCCGGAGCAACCTCTGGAACCGGGTCAACTCTGGAAAATGTTACATTCGGTACTGGTATTACAACTGTTACATGGAGGGCAACAGATGCTTCAGGAAATTTCACAACTTGTCTTAGCTCTGTGACCGTACAAACCGAGCCTATTATTTCAGTACAACCTCAGGGAATAATTTTATGCCCCTCAGCTGCACAGGCTATCTTTAACGTGGTTAATACTTTATCACCTTCACCAATTTATCAATGGCGTAAAAATGGCACTGATATTTCTGGAGCTAATACGGATACATATATTATTAATAATCCACAACAAAGCGATAATGGAGTTTATGATGTTGTGATAACAAATAGCTGCGGCACGACAACTTCTATTTCCGCTTATTTATTTGTTTACGGGCTTCCTTTTGCAATGATTGACACTACAACAATTTATGAAAGTATAGGCTATGACCCCGATCCTATTTCTCTTATCTTTTCAAAGGCAGGCGGGGCAACTCCATTGTCTTTCCAATGGCAATTGAACGATACCGATATATTAAATGAAACAGGAATATTTTACGATTCGCCACCACTTATGAATACTGGTGTTTATCCATTTAACACTAAGATATGTGATTCCTGTGGTACGGTATTTTATACCCAATATAAGGAAATCATTATTCAATCGCCTTTACCTATCGAATTAATCAATTTTACTGCTAATTGTTCTGATGGCAATGTATATTTAAATTGGGCTACAAGTACAGAAACTAATAATGACTATTTTACAGTTCAACGCAGCCTTGATGCTCATAATTTCGTCGATGTAATTACGATTCCAGGTGCTGGTAACAACAATTCACCATTACATTATCAGGCCATTGATGAAAATGTTTATGCTGGAATTTCATATTACAGATTAAAACAAACAGATTTTAACGGGGTATCAGAAATATTCAAACCGGTTCCTGTTGTTTGCTTATCTGATGAAAATACAGATATAAATATTTATCCAAATCCATTTTTGGATGAAATAGTAATTAAACATTCAAGAGTTATTAATGATATATCAGAAATCTCCTTATTTGATATGCAGGGAATTTTAATAATGCAAAAAGTATATTCAAATAGTAATTCTGATTCCTATACTATAGATTTAAGAGGTATTGCTTGTGGTCTGTACTATATTAAATTTGTTTCAGGTAATGAGATTTATTTCCAAAAAATAATAAAAACCTCCATGAACTAATATATAAAAAAAACACTCTAAATTTTTTTACAGTCGGATATTAAAGAAAACGATAATGTCTTAGAAAAAATACAGATTTTGCCTAATCCTGCTACAAACATTATAAAAGTTAATGTTTATGAAAAAAATTTGCGAATAAATAATGTTGCAATTTTTGATAACATGGGGAGATTAATTGAAGAAAATAATTTCAATAACATTTTAAATTCTATCGAAATTGACATATCAAAAATAAAAGCAGGGCTATATTTTATTCAATTAAAAAGTAATGAAGGCTTAATATTTACTGGCAAATTTGTAAAGCAATGATTTTAAACAAAACAACACGGATAATGTGTTTTATTATTCTTCTGATCATGTTTAAAGGCAGCCAGAGCCAAAACTGGCTGCCTCTTGGCAATGGTGTAGGTGGATCAATAAACCGGCTTTATACGGATACTGTTACTAACCTATTGTATGTAACCGGCATTTTCAGTGCAAATAGCGATAATATTTTTGGCGGCGTGGCAAAGTGGAATGGAACACAATGGGACACATTACCAAATTGTCAGGCATTTCCAACGAAATCCAGCGTCTTTAAATATTTGGACACATTGTTCGTTTCCGGAGTATTTAATCATAACTCATACATTTCAAAATGGAATGGGAATATTTTTGATACTATTCCCGGAACAAGAGATATGAATATATATTGCACGGCAGAGCATAACGGAATACTGTATTTGGGCGGCGATTTTAGAAAATGCGGCTCCGATTCAGCTTTTTCATTATGCAGCTATGACGGACATATTTATACAGCAATAACACCTCATTATAAAGATATCGCTTCTGTATTTACTTTGGCATTTTATAAAGATACCCTATATGTTGGTGGTGTTTTTAATTTGTACCCTGAATCCCCTATTGCATCTTTTGCCAAATGGAATGGTGCAGATTTGGTGGCGGTGAGCAGTGAGTTTGCCAATGTTAACTGCTCGGTATTTGCCATGGCTGTGTATAAAGACGAATTGTATATAGGGGGTCACTTTACAAAGGCGAGTGGTTTTATCGGGGATTATATTATGAAATGGGATGGGCTCCAATTTACAGAAGTTGGTGGAGGCACAGACCAAAGAGTGACCAGTATGAAAGTGTATAATAACGAATTATACGTTGGAGGATGGTTTACCCGGGTTGGTAGCATTGATTGCGATAACATTGCCAAATGGGATGGAACACAATGGACATGTTTAAACCATGATGCATTTGATTCTTTTTACTCCATATGGGACCTGTGTGTGTTAAATGACAGACTTTATATTGGAGGTAATTTTGATAAAATTGGGAATGATTCTATTCATAATATTGCAATGTACAACCATCCGCTAACTTCAGTTACTGAAAATAATAAGGAAAATTCTCAACTTATTGTTTATCCCAACCCTGTTACCAGTAATGAATTTACTATTTCTTTTCCGTTCATCACATCAGGCACGCTACAGGTGGTAAATTTATTGGGCGAAGTTATCATGACCTATTATATCTGTAATGCAGCGAAGTTTAATATAAATATAGAGGCCTTGAGCAAAGGCTGCTACATAATAAAGGTGCAGGCGGATAATAAATGTTTTGCGGGGAAAATTGTAAAACAATGAACCTAAAAAAAACAGCACTAATAATTTGTTTTGTTATTTTTTTGATAACAGTAAGAGGCAGCCAAGGGCAGAACTGGCTGCCTCTTGGCAAAGGTGTAGGTGGATCAATAAACCGGCTTTATACGGATACTGTTACTAACCTATTGTATGTAACCGGCATTTTCAGTGCAAATAGTGAAAATATTTTTGGTGGTGTGGCTAAATGGAACGGTATTGCTTGGGACACGCTTCCTAATTGCCAATCAACTTATACACCCTCAAAATTTAAGGTTTTTAAGTATTCTGACACTTTATATATCTCCGGATACTTTTATTATACACCACAAAACAGTACAAATATAGCGAGATGGAACGGTAGTATTTTTGATACAATATCTGGCACAAGAGATATGAACATATATTGTACTGCAGAAAAAAGCGACACCTTATATTTAGGAGGATTTTTTAAAAAATGTGGCAACGATTCAGCATATTCATTGTGTAAATATGATGGGCATCATTTTACTGCTATTACACCTAATTACGATGGAAATGCATATATTTTGTGCATGACTTTTTACAAAGACACTTTATATGTTGGGGGCAATTTTGGTTTAAACTCTGATCCATCAATTGCATCCTTAGCCAAATGGGATGGAGCAGGATTACTTTCGGTAAGCGAACAATTCTCTAATGTAAACTGTACCATAGAAACAATGGCTGTATATAAAGATGAACTTTATGTTGGTGGAGCTTTTAGAAAAAGTGATGGTTTTACAGGTGATTATATTATGAAATGGGATGGGCACCAGTTTACAGAAGTAGGTGGAGGTACAAACCAAAGGGTGACCTGCATGAAAGTGTATAATAACGAATTATATGTTGGTGGCTGGTTTACTTCAGTTGGCAACATTGAATGCGACAATGTAGCAAAATGGGATGGTACACAATGGATATGTTTAAACCATGATGCATTTGATTTTACTTTTTCATTAAGAGATTTAAGTTTTTTGAACGACAGGTTATACATTGCTGGTATGTTTGATAAAATTGGAAATGATTCTATTCATAATATTGCAATGTACAACCATCCGCTAACTTCAGTTACTGAAAATAATAAGGAAAATTCTCAACTTATTGTTTATCCCAACCCTGTTACCAGTAATGAATTTACTATTTCTT
>JALOBU010000034.1 GCA_023228145.1 Bacteroidales bacterium
CTAAAAGCTTAATTGTCGAATTAGTTCACCTCTCTTTCTCTGGTTCTTCAGTAATAATTACAATAAAATTAAGTAAATTAAAAATCATTTTGCAAAACTAATGGCTTGTCGAAGGAGGCGGGGCTATTAATCAAATTCTACCAACCCACAGGGTTTCACCTTTACATACCTAAAATCACTTTCTCAATTATTTCAGGAAAATATTTGTATTCCAATTGGTGAACCTTTTGTGCTATTGTTTCAGAAGTGTCTTCTTTTGTAACAAGACACCGCGCCTGAAATATTACCGCACCATCGTCGTATTTTTCGCTCACAAAATGTATAGAAATACCCGTCTCCGTATCACCTGACTGGCGGACGGCCTCATGGACAAAATCGCCGTACATTCCCTTGCCTCCATATTTTGGCAATAAGGCGGGATGAATATTTATAATTTTGTTTGGAAAAGCACGAATAATATTTTGTGGAATCAGCAACAGGAAACCCGCCAGCACAATAAAATCAATATTAAATTCTGACAATTTATCTAAAACCAAAGTGGTTTGTTTCAGTTCTGCCGAAGTAAAAATAAAACAGGGAATATCGTGTTTTTTTGCCCTTTCAATCACAAAAGCATCTTTGTTGTTGGTTAATATCAACGAGACGTTGATGTTATTTTTGAAAGAAAAATAATTAATAATATTTTCAGCATTGCTGCCGTTTCCTGAGGCAAAAATAGCGACATTTTTCATTGCGAAAATTTTTTCTTTAATCCTTCGCTGCAATTACAGCAAATATCGATGTTTTTACGTTCGGAAAAAACTTTTTGCCTGAATATTCTATAAGCATCACCCTTGCATATTTCATCCATCTTCTGATGAAAAATGTTTCCCATGGCGTATGAGGCGTTTTTATCAAAACAACAGGGAACGACATTTCCGTCCCACGTTATCACACAGGAGCTCCACATCCGAAAACAACGGTTGGGCAATGTGCTCTTGATTTTAATCTTTCCTTCTTTGTCTTTTGTATAACGTGTGTTTTTCTCCGTTAACCAGGCATCGGCATTGGCAAAATTTAACAACTGAATATCCTTAATCTTCACCGCGTCAACGCCAAGCTGTTTCCCTAACTTTTTAATTTCAAACACCTGATGCCGGTTTGCCCTTGTGAGCAAAAATTGAAGTTCAAGAAATGGGAAGCTTGATTTTGTTTTTTTTCTGGCTTCAACCATATTTTGAATACCGGAGATAACCTTATTGAAATCTCCTCCTTTTCTGTATTGCAGATATGTTAGAGCATCTGTTCCGTCAAGAGAAATAATGAGTTTGTCAAGCCCCGACAGTATAAGCTGCCTTGACGTTGCATTGTCAAGAAAGTGGCCGTTTGTTGAAACCGCCACATAGAACTTTTTTGTTTTTGCATAGTGTATCATGGCCGACAAGTCCTCATTCAGAAAGGGTTCGCCCTGAAAATACAAGTTCATGTAAAAGCAACGTTCCGACAAACTATCTGTAATCTTTTTAAAATTATCAATTTGAAGCCTACCTTTTGGACGATTAAATTCCGGAAGACTCGTGAAACATTCGGGACAATGTAAGTTACAGGAGGTTGTTGGTTCAATGGAAACAAATGCCGGTTTCCCGGCATGATAATTTTTTTTAAACAAGGCCGCAAACCAATAAGACGTTACCAGCAATAAGTAGTTTGTGAATTTTTTCAGGGAGATAACTTTCAGCAAACGGAAAAAATCTTGTACCAGTTCCGTTTTCAAGGCTCAGATATTTTTTGTGATACGCTTTATTACCGGGTATTGAATTAAAAACTCCTTTGCTATAATGCGAATAACAGTATATGTAGGAATTGCAAGCACCATTCCGAGTATTCCCGCAGTGCTTCCGGCTATCAATATCACGAGAAAAATTTCAAGCGGATGTGCCTTCACCACATTTGAATAAATAGTTGGCTGAAAGATAAAAGCATCAAGAACATTAATAACAATCAAAGGCCCGGTAACCTTCAAAAATACTATAAATAAATCAAAATGGTCACCGGCTTCAATGATTCCGGTGGAAGCAAACAGCATGGCAATTATCCAACCGATAATAGGGCCCACATAGGGAACAACATTCATCATCCCTGCAAAAATGCCGATCATCAGGGCGTTTTTAAAACCCATAATAGTCATGCAGACGGTAATAAGCGTCATAACAATCAACAAATCGAGGCTTAGTCCCAAAAAGTACTTAGATAAAAGCCTGATAACCTTCAGGTAAATATGCTTAATCTCCGACTGAAGTCGAACCGGCGTTAAAAGCATAATGGCTTTTATAAGCATTTTGTCTTGTTTTAAAAAGAAAAATGTAATAAAACCTATGGCAAAAACAGCAACTAAAAAGCTGCTTGCAAAGTTTATTATAGTTGTAGCCAAATCCTGAACATTGGTAATATTTACAAATGACATAACTTTATTGGAAATAACTTCTTCCAGGTTCTCACCTGTTTGCATAATACGGTTTTGTGCCAGGAAATTTTCAAGCCAGTCCACAGGCTCTTGTATTCCTTCAAGCAATAAGCTTTGGTCCATGGAAGATATTTTCGAAATTTGTTCTACCAGAAGAGGCACGACAAGTGCAAAGAAACCGAAAATCAACCCATAAATAACAAGCAAAGTAATGATGGCACTCAGGGTGTGTGGAAAATTTTTTTTGCCAATTCTGATACGGTCTAAGAGATGTATCAACGGACGTCCCATAACCGACAGAACGGCGGCAACAAGAATATAAATAACTATTTTAGAAAAATACCAGACCAAAAAACCCACAACAATCACACTTAGGATTATAAGAAGCCATTTATTTCTTTTAAGCATGTGGCATAGTATTTCGTCAAAATTAATGAAAAAGAATATATCTGGTATTAAATTGTCTTTAAAATAATTTCTTCAAAAAGAGCGCTGTTGTTTTTAACATAAATTCCCGTATAATCATCTGTATGTTTCATTGCTACTTCCAAACAAAAATCCTTCTGCTTTACAGAGTAATAGATTTTTTTTTCGGAAAAATATTTGGCAAGGTATTCCTGTTCCGGCTGCCCGGGGGTTGGAACAAGTATGGCTTTTTGGCCTGTAGCCGCCAAATCCATGATGGTGGAATATCCCGAACGTGCTATAAAAAACTCTGATTTCATCATATATTTTTGAATTTCGGAAGCAGGTAAAAAATTAAAAATCACAAGATTGTTTTCAGAGGTTTTTTCAATAGGTTCAGAAGGAACACCAAGAATTAGCACTGCTTTTTTATCAGACTTTTGCAGTTGTTTAAGAATAATTTGTTGAAATAGGGTGCGCTGGGGTTCTGGGCCGGAAAGAACTACACAGAAATCATATTCTTTTTTTTCAGAATATTCCTGTTTTTCCAATGAAGAAAGTAAGCCTATAAAAAAAGAGTTCTTCGGAGGTTTGTATTTTCCTGATAATTCCCCTGCCAGTTTGAAATCACCGGGCAGGTCAGGAACCCAGCAAAAATTATATTTTAAAATAAAATAACGGTGAGCTGTTTTTAAAAAATTTTCAATGAAGGTATTTTCGCAAGCTGTTTTTATAAATAGCTGGTGTGTTATATAAATTGATTTTATTTTTTTATTCCAGAGGCCAAACCTGTTATCGGAGATAACAACATCGATGTCATAAAGTTTAATTATTTTTTTCAGCAGCCGATGTTCTGTAATTATTCCTATAAGGATTTTGGGAATCTGTAAAAGAATTTTGAGGGTGAGTTTTTCCCCTTTTGAGTATTTGATATTATAATCTTTAAAGTTTACAATTTGTGTTTCGGGAAATGTGTTTTTAAGTAAAGCCAACGCACTGCCGCAGGCAGCGATAGTAATATTGTGGCCTTGAGTTTTTAAAAAATTAATTATAGGAATACATCGGCTGGCATGTCCCAGGCCCCAGTTCAGCGGACAAACAAGCACATTTTTTTTTGTGGGCACAATTTTGTCAGAAAGTTAAACTATACTGTATGGCGATATTTCGCGGCGCCTCAATAAAGCCCGGCCTTGTCATATACTCGGTATTCAGTAAATTATTTACGTGTATGCCTATACGTTGTGTTTCAGAGATATCAAAGAGTCCGCGAAGATTCATTAAAAAATAACCCTTATCGTGTTCGTCTCTGTAAGCCTTAAGCCCGGGAAGAAGATCTGACGGTGCATAACCCGGAATCAAAGGCCCCTCGAAAGCCTTGTCAATATTTATTATATTGCTATTATATATCATGCCTATTCCAAGCGTAAAGAAGTGGAACGTTAAGTCAACATCGAGCTTAACAGAATGCAGATTCCTGTATTTTAAATATTTATTGTTTTCTGTTTTTGAGGTGTCAATCATCGGGTCATAATTTAAATCGATGGGATAAATAAAAGTATAACCTGCCAGTATTGTCAGAGGGAAGCCGAAAAAATTTCCTTGTCCTGTAAAGCTGAAATCAAGTCCGGTTACACGTGCGTGTCCGACATTTAAGGATTTAAATCCAATATCGTCAAGGGTGGCATATTGTGCTGTGTCGGGTTTATATATACCAAAAGTAAATTCCATCATGTCTTTATATTCAGTCCAAAAACCTGCGGCATCCAGATAACCGTTCCAGTTTCCTGCCCTGAAACCGTATTTTATTCCAAGTTCAGCACTCCAGCCGGTTTCCGGCTTCAGCAGCTTATTAGGAAATAAATTTAACCCCCCCAGATTGGTTTTGATAAATTTTTCTGCGATAGAAGGGAAACGGTACCCCTGCCCGAAAGAGGCCCTGATAAATGTATATTTTGCCACTTCATAACTTACACCTGCCCTGAAAACCGGAGTAAGAGGCAATTTATGATTTTTGCCGTTGATTTTGAAAGAAATTGTTGATTCGGATTCAGCGGTATCAATCCGGTAATATTCACCCCTGATACCCAGTGATATAGAAAACTTTTTCCAGAACTTGGCATCATATTGCGCGTATATTGACAAATTAACACCATCGTGCTTTCCAAATAATTCTGCTTGTGTATTGGAGTAACTTCCGGAAACACCGGCAGTCAGATTGTGTTTCCCTTTAAAATTATGTTGGTATTGATAGTCGCCGTAAACTAAATCAGCAATATTTGTTTTTCCGGTTGTATCACCAGGAAAAATATTTGCTGTTCTAAAATAACGTAATTTTAATGAATACTTGCTTCCTCTTTTGTTAAAGTACAAAAAATAAGGGTCAACATTCACACGGTATCCCCTGTTATGATTCACAGCGTCCGGGCGTTGCAAATAAGCTCCTGAGTCAGCATTTTGCCATAAAAAGAATTCTGTGGCATCTGTGAACATGGAATTTGTGTTTAAACCAACAGAAAGCCCTTCAAATTTTTTTGAACGATATCTGAAGTTTGCATTTAATCTGGCACGGGAATGGGCATTAGGATAACGAAAGCCCTGGTCTTCATAAGCCTGTCCTCCGACTACTAAATCAAACTGTCCCATTTTTCTTAAATGGGTAAATGTGATTCCTCCAAAGCCCGGATTTTTCACGCCAAGCAATGAAAGAGGGTTAACAAGTTTTGATATCAATGTGTTGGAATATCCGGGTTCATATTCGTCCCACCATATCAGCTCTCGGCGTTGCGGGGCAAGGTAAACACCTTCGTTGATAATTATTTTTGTTTGTGGTTTGTCTTTTGGAAAGGCGGTTCTCATATTGATAACACCATTGAGCGCCGACGAACCGAATAATGCAGAAGAAGCTCCTTTAAGAACTTCAACCTGTGAAACATTTTCAATGGGCATAAAGTCCCATTTTGGATCTCCCGCATCTGCGGAAATCAAAGGCATATCGTCCATCATTACCAAAACACGGCTACCCGCTCCGTAACTATAGCCGCTTCCACCACGGATACTTGGCTGCTCATCGTAAACATCCACACCGGGTATTTTGTTGATAACATCACTGATATTATTTGTATTCAGTTTTTCAATTTGTGCCGGTTTTAATACTGACATTGATATGGTAACATCGGACAGTTTTTGTTCAAATTTGCCAGCACTGACAACAACGCCTTCAATTGCCATGGATTCTTCAAATAACTGTATATCTTCTACCCTTGTTTGCCCGGGCTTTAGTGTATAGGTGTTCACAACAGTTGCATAACCTATATACTTATATGTTACTTTTATTGTCCCGGGTTCAACTTTTAGTGAATATTTTCCATCAAAATCGGTAGCCACGCCTGTTTTTTCATCCAGAATAACATTAACCCCGGGTATGGTTTCTTTTGAATTGCCATTATAAACAGTGCCTTTAATAGTGGCCTGCTGGGCAATTGAATGTAATGAAAATGTAATGAAAAATAATAAAAGAAAGTATGTTTTTTTCATATTGAAAGCATTTAAAAAGCATGCAAAATTAAAAATTATTTGACAACTATTTTTTCTCACAAAACGTTGAAAATAATATAGTTACGTGATTTTATGTTTTGTACATAAGGAGTGCTTATTCTAAAAGCATTGATATTCCTGAGTTTTAGATACAAAAAGCCGTTTTTTCCCAGGCAGGTGTTTTTTTGTTAAAAATTCTTAAAAATTCTGTTTTGTCATAAAACAAACGGCTAAATCTATTGAATTTTAGAAGACATAGCTCTTAGTTTTATTGATAATTAAAACCCAAGCGTATATTGTATAGCAATGTTAATTGGAGCTTCAACAAAACCGGGACGGGTCATATATTCCTGATTTAAAATGTTGTTGAGGAATACTCCAATTCTGTGCTGTTTTGAAATGTTAAATAACAACCTCAAATCTATCAAATGATATCCTTTATTGTTTTTATCTCTGTATTCTTTGAAACCAGGAAGAAGTTGTGTAGAGGACAGCCCGGGAATTAAAGGTTCTTCAAACGCCTTATCAACTCTGATAATATTACTGCAATAGTTATACGCAACACCCAGAGTAAAAAAATGAATTTCTATTTCAAAATCTGCTTTCACAGAATGCTGATAACGATATTTTAAAAATTTATCAATCTCTGTTGTGGCAGTATCTGATGCATCATAATCCAAATCAATAGGGTACATATAAGTGTATCCGATGATAAAAGATGCCGGGAAACTGAATATAAGGCCTTTGCCGGTGATATTTGCATCTACACCGCATACAAGGGCGTGTCCAACATTAAGAGATTTAAACCCAATGTCATTGAGAGTTGCGTATTGAGCAGTATCGGGTTTGTAAACACCAAAAGTAAACTCCATCATGTTTTTATATTGAGTATAAAAACCTGCGACGTCAAGAAATCCCAGCCAGGTCCCGATTTTATAACCCTGTTTAATACCAAGTTCTGCGCTCCATCCAGATTCAGGCCGTAATTTGGTATTGGGAAAAATATTTAATCCGCCTATGCTGGTTTTAATGTATTTTTCTGCTATGGATGGGAACCGATATCCTTGCCCAAAAGATGCGCGAATGAAAGTATATTCAGCAGGCTGATAATTTATTCCCGCCCTGAATACGGGCTCAATGGGAATTTCTATCGTATCTTTTTTGGTTTTTATAGAAAATGATGACTCGGATTCGTCTTTATCAATACGGAAATATTCTCCCCTTATACCTATTGATATCGACAACTTTTCCCAGAATTTGGCATCGAACTGTGCATAAATGGCTCCATTTAATCCGTGGTGACTTGTCTGATATAATAATGCAGTGGACTGGCTGTAATTTCCGGAAATACCCGCTGTGAGGTTATATTTCTTTTTAAATAGGTGCTGATACTGATAATCTGCGTATATAACCTGCGAATCATTATCTTTTGTGCTATCTGCCTTATCGTGATTTGTTTGCATGTAATACCTTAATTTAAGACTGTATTTACTACCCCGTTTGTTAAAAAACAACAGATAGGGATCCAGATTAAAACGGTGCCCAATATTTGCTACGGGTGCATTGCTTTGTTTATAAATACCATCATCTCCGTTTGTCCAGAGAAAAAAGTTTGCTTTGTCCTGCATCATGTAATTAGTATTCAGTCCGAAAGACAACCCTTCAATTTTTTTAATCCTGTATCTTAAATTAACATTTGCCCTTGCGCGAGCTTCTCCGTCACCATAACGAAAGCTCTGGTTTTCATAAAGATTTCCACCTACTACCAGGTCAAGTTGTCCTATTTTTCTTGAATGAAAAAAACTTGCGCCTCCAAACCCGGGGTTTTTTACGCCAAATAGCGACGCGGGATTTACAATTTTTGCCAAAACAGTTTGTTCATATTTATATGGTAAATTTTCGTCATACCACCATGCTGTTTCTATGCGCTTTGGATTTAAATATAATCCTGTGTTTATAATAATTTTTGTTTCGGGCTTATCTTTTGGATAGGCAGTTCTCAGATTAATCACTCCACTTAAAGCCGAAGAACCGAAGAGGGCAGAAGATGCACCCTTGATGACTTCGACTTGTGAAAGGTTTTCTATAGGAAGGTAATTCCATTTTGTATCCGCAGCGTCAGGCGAAAGCATGGGCATATCATCCACCAGTATCTGCACCCTGCTTCCGGCCCCGTAACTATAACCGCTGCCTCCGCGAATACTTGGCTGTGAGTCGTATATTTCAACCCCGGACACTTTATTGAGTGCAGACATAATATTATTGGTATTCTGGTTTTCAATGCGTGAGGGCTTAATCACATCCATTGAAACTGTTACGTCGGTTAATTTCTGTTCAAACTTACCCGCACTGACTACCACTCCTTCAATAGCTGTGGACTTTTCAAACATATAAATGTCTATTATTTTTGTTTCTCCGGTTTTAATTTCAAAAAGCTTAGTAACATTTCCATAGCCCAGCAGTTTAAAAACCAGTTTTACCGCTTTTCCCGGATGAACTTTAACAGAATATGAGCCGTCTATTTCCGAAATTATTCCGGTTTTTTCGCTTGTCAGTACGCTGACACCAGGAATGGTTTCATTTGTGTTTCCGTTATAAATAACTCCCCTAACGCTGGCTTCCTGTGCGTGAAGAATTCTGAAAGTTGAAAAAAGAAAAATAAAAACCAACAAAAATTGTTTGAGTTTCATATAAAAATTTTTATTTAGCAAAAAAATTTGAGAAGACAAAATTATAAAAATGTATTCTAATTTTTAAATTTATAAAAAATGTAATTTGCCTGAAAAAGAAATGTAAAAAATTATTTAACTGATTAATAGGCATATAAAAGTTGGCAAATAAGACACAAAATTCCGTTATTTTATTAATTGTTTTGTAAAAATTTTTCTTAAAAAAATTAAAATCAGTACATGTTATTATATCAGATAGCTGTTACACTAATTCCCGGGATAGGCGATATAACAGGTAAAAAACTTATTGCATACTGCGGGGGCATTGAAGAAGTGTTTAAAACAAAAAAAACACAATTATTAAAAATACCCGGCATACGAAATACACTGGCAACATCTGTAATTGACTCAAGAACGGAAGCTCTTAAACGTGCTGAAAAAGAAATTAGATTTATTGAAAAATATCATATTGCTACATTTTTTTTCACAGAAAACTCATATCCTGCACGACTAAAACACTGTATAGACTCCCCCATGATGCTGTATTATAAAGGGAATGCTGATTTCAATAAACAAAAAATTATCAGCGTGGTTGGTACAAGAAGCGCCACCGAATATGGCAAAGAATGTTGCAGACAACTGATTGAAGGGCTGGCAGATACCGACGCTCTTATAGTAAGCGGATTGGCCCATGGTATTGATTCCCATGCACACAGGGAAGCTTTAAAAAATAATCTTGAAACCATTGCTGTGGTTGGCCATGGCCTTGATAGAATTTATCCGGCAGTAAATAAAGCTCTGGCAGAAAAAATAATTGCCAGGGGAGGTATTATTACTGATTTTATAAGCGAAACAAATCCTGACAGGGAGAATTTTCCGAAAAGAAACCGGATTATAGCAGGCATGTCTGATGCCACAGTTGTTGTTGAAGCAGCAAAAAAGGGCGGAGCATTGATAACAGCCGACATTGCAAATTCATATAATAGAGATGTGTTTGCTGTTCCAGGAAAAATTACCGACATCTATTCAGAAGGATGTAACCATTTTATTAAAACAAATAAAGCGGCATTAATTCAATCGGCAAATGATATAAAATATCTGATGGGGTGGGATGTTAAAAAGAAGAAAAACGAGACAATACAACGAAAACTTTTTGTAAATCTTAGCCCCGATGAAAATTTAATTGTCGCTCTTCTAACAGAAAATGTTCAGATGAGTGTTGACGGCATTTGCTTGGAATTACAAATAACAACCAGCCGTGTTGCCGCGGCCTTGCTAAATCTGGAATTGGAAGGTATTGTTAAAAGCTTGCCGGGGAAAATGTATTGTCTTTTATAAACCCTGAGAATTGTTTTCTGCCCTGTGAGGGTTAAAAGGTGATTTTTTTTGATGATGATTTATGGCCAGAAATGTAATAGCGATAGAAGCACCCAAAACCACGAAAGATAAAATAGCCAGCGCGGCATTATTTTTTTGAAAAAGAAAAAAATCATACAGTCCGTGAACTAAAGTTGCTATTGTAATACCATAAAAATAGTTCAACATTTTATTTTGTGAAAATTTAGCCTTCCCAACGAAAAACCCCATAAAGATAGCACAAACAGCATGAAGGGGTACGGCCGTAAACATACGCAATAATGAAGACTCCACACCTAAAGACAAAGAATATATTATGTTTTCAACTGTAGCGAAGCCCATGGATATCATTACAGAATAAACAATACCGTCAAAAGGCTCATTGAAATCTTTTTTGGGAAAAGCAAAAGTTCTCAATATTGTGAACTTACATACTTCTTCATTTAACCCCACAACTAAAAAAGCAAAAATTAAGGTAGTTAACAAGCCCTTGTTGTCGTCAACACCCATCCAAATAAAAATTTCTTCAATTATTATTGCCGGTATGATGCACAACATTCCTAATAAATAGCTGTTACGCAAAAGTTTGTAGGGTTCTTTTTCGTATTTGTCTCTGAAGTAAATAAAAAACACGATGGCAATACAAGGTGCAACGGCCAAAGGTATTGCAAATAGAAATTTGGAAATAATATCAATCATTACACAAAAAAAACAAATTTATAAAATAGATTATCGTAAAAATTTTATTTTTGAAAAATCATTAAGTATCCGAAAAAAAACTAATTTTATTCGTGCATTTTTTTATATAAACTAAAACAAATTTTATGCATATAGCTATTGCGGGCAATATCGGCTCCGGCAAAACAACCCTGACGGGAATTCTTGCCAAACATTTTAAATGGGAAGCGCATTATGAAGACGTGGAAACCAATCCGTATCTGGCAAGTTTTTACGACGATATGCAACGCTGGTCCTTTAATTTGCAAATATATTTTCTTAACAGCCGTTTCCGGCAGATAATAAAAATTCGTGAAGGCTCAAAAACAGTTATTCAGGACAGAACAATTTATGAAGATGCCTATATTTTTGCCCCAAACCTGCATACAATGGGCCTAATGTCCACAAGGGATTTTGATAATTACAGTTCGCTTTTCGAGTTAATGAACAGTTTTATCAAACCGCCCGACCTGCTGATATACCTTAGGGCAGAAGTCCCTACTCTCGTCAGGCAAATACAAAAACGTAACAGGGATTATGAAAATTCAATACGCATTGATTACCTTACCCGGCTTAATGAGCGTTATGAAGCCTGGATTTCAACTTATGATGTTGGGAAGCTACTAATAGTGGATGTGGACGACAAAGACCTCGCACACAATGCCGCCGACCAGGAAAGCTTTATTGAAAAAATCAATGCAGAACTTTACGGATTGTTTAAATAAACCACCATGAATTTTGTTGGAATCATTCCGGCACGTTATGCCTCAACCCGTTTTCCAGGGAAACCCCTGATTGTTATACATGGCAAATCCATGGTACAACGTGTTTACGAACAGGCAAAAAAATCGGCAGTATTGTCGGAGGTAGTAGTTGCTACAGACGATAACCGTATTTTTGAACATGTACAACAGTTTGGCGGCAAAGTCATGATGACCTCTTCTCTGCATCGTACGGGCACGGAACGATGTAACGAAGTTGTTACATTGTTGGAAAAAGAAAATAAATTTTTTGATGTAGCAATAAATATTCAGGGCGATGAACCTTATATTCAACCCGAACAAATAAATATGCTGGCCCTATGTTTCAATAATTCTGAGGTTGCAATTGCCACATTGAAGAAAAAAGTAATTCCTGGTGACGAATTAAATAATCCAAACACAATTAAAATCGTTACCGATATTTATAATAATGCTATTTATTTTTCACGCTCAGTAATTCCATATAAAAGAGATGATACGAAACAAGATATACCTTATTTCAAGCATATTGGCATTTATGCCTATAAAACAAACATATTAAAAAAAATCGTGCGCCTTATTCCCGCCACGCTTGAAACAACAGAATCTCTTGAACAACTCCGCTGGCTTGAAAACGGATATAAAATTTATATACGCGAAACTTTTTATGACAGTCATTCGGTGGATACACCCGGGGATTTATCAAAATTTAATAATTTTGCCGACCATTGATTTTTTTTGTAATTTAGCTGAAAGAATAAACTTAATTGATTTTTTGTCAAATGAATGTTTTTCAATACATTGGTGAATTATTACTTGTACATGATTGTGTGATTGTCCCCGGCTTTGGTGGATTTATTGCAAACCATATTTCTTCTCAGATACATCCGGTAACTAATAATTTTACACCACCCCGAAAAGAAATTTTGTTTAATCCGGGCATTCAACATAATGACGGTTTACTTGTTACCTACATTTCACAAAAGGAAAGTATATCTTATGAGCAGGCTTTATTAAAACTCAATAATTTTTTATCAGGATGTTTTAATAAACTTAACAACAACCAAAGTATTGATATACTTAATGTAGGCACTATCACATACGATAAATACAACAATTATAAATTTTCTCCATATAGTGACACAAGCCTGGTATTGTCTTCTTATGGATTGGAAGAATTCATTTCTCCGGCAATACAAAGAGATGGAATTGAAAAACGCATTGAAAAAATATTTTCTGAAAGAAAAATCGTTCGTTCTGAAAGTAAAAAAGCAAATGTTTTTGCACGAATTGCTATGATTTCTGTTCCTGCTGCCGCCATTTTTGTTTGGGCTTTTCTCAACATCGGAACTATTTCTGATATTTCAAACAATTATTCAAATCTTAGCTCTATATTTTCGGTTTCAAAAAATCGCATTCCTCTTGCGGAAAAGAACATATTAACAACCCATGAAGCACACAACTCTCCCTATATTTGGGAAAATCCTTTTATTATTTCAGGGAAAAAACACATACTTAAACAAGAATCCACTATAGTTTATCCATTAATAACAGACAGAGCCTCTTTACCCGCAAACGAGAATACCGAAGAACTCACTTTGGTGTCCGGCAACCTTACAAATTGTAGTTATTATATCATAGGCAGTTGTAACCGCAATGTAAGTTTTGCTGAAAACTTTAAAAACAAACTGCACAGCAACGGATATTCAAATGCAGGAGTTTTAGAGCCGGAAGGAAACGAATTATATAAAGTTTATTTTGATTGTTTTGATTCGGAAACGGAAGCCATGAATCAATTGGTTCAGGTTCACAAAAATGGCAATCCTGATGCCTGGTTGTTGAAAAAATAATCGTTGCTATTTGTGGGAAAAAATAAATTGCAGCGATTTGCTGAAACAACAACTTTCAAAAATTTCGTACAACCGGAAAAATATTTTTTTACTGAGGATTTTTATTTTAAAGGCAATTGGTGTTCGAATTTTTTTAAAAACAACAACGCTCTTTATCTTGAGTTAGGATGTGGCAAGGGAGAATATACCGTGGGACTGGCACGTATTCATCCGTATAATAATTATCTTGGTGTTGATATCAAAGGCGCCCGAATGTGGAGGGGGGCAAAAACAGCACTGAATGAAAACATTGAAAATGCTGGCTTTTTGCGTATCAGAATAAATCAGATTTCCCGTTTTTTCGCAAAAGGCGAGGTGAACGGAATTTGGATTACATTTCCAGACCCTCAGCCGAAACAGGCAAAAGCTGGCAAACGCCTTACCAGCCCCGAATTTCTGGAAGAATATAAAAAATTTCTGAAGCCCGGAGCAATTATACATTTGAAAACAGACAACCTGCCTCTTTTTGATTACACGCTTGAAATAATTGAACAGCATCATCATAAGTTGCTGATGAAAACTTACGACCTTTATTCAGAGAGTATAGACAATGAAGCAAAAAACATACAGACATTTTACGAGAAAATGTTTCTTGCTGAAGATAAAAAAATTTGTTATTTGCAATTTTGCTTAAGTCCGGATGAAAAAAAATAATATTCATAAAGATAACTCCTCTTTTTTTGCAATGGTTTATGATGTAGCAAGACAAATACCTTGTGGCAGGGTAACTTCCTATGGGGCTATCGCAGAATATCTCGGCAGCAAAAGCTCTTCCCGTATGGTAGGCTGGGCTATGAACCAATCGCATAGCCAAAAAAAACCTGTTCCTGCACACAGGGTGGTAAATCGTAATGGTATTCTTACGGGAAAACATCATTTTGGCGGTAGTAACCTTATGAAACAATTACTGGAAAACGAGGGGATAAAAGTTGTTGATGACCAGATAATAAATTTTAAACAGCATTTTTGGGACCCAAACAAAGAACTAAACTTTTAATGTGTTCAAATCCCATTATGTTTTGGGCATTACAAAAAACAAGCAAGCAGAGACTATTACATTAATTGGTGTTTTCAGTTAAAAAGTTTGTAGTTTTGCAAAAAAATTTCTTATATGAAAATTTCTGCTTCGGTATATTCGGGAAAAGGCTTGGAGCTTGAAGCACTCATAAAAGAACTGGATGCTTACCGTGTTGATTATTTTCATATTGATTGTCTTGACGACATTCAGGTATTTGATGACATTGAACGTATTCGCAGAATAAGCAATACCCCCATTGATTTGCATTTGATATGTCCCCGGCCGGATAAATATTATCCATTGATAGAAAAGCATCAAATAGAAAATATAACCATTCAATATGAAGCTATTGAAAATGGCATGTCATGGCCGAAAAATATAAATTTAAAATTTGGACTAGCTATTTCTTCGCAAACTCCGGTTGATGTTTTTGACAAATATGAAAAGAATTTTTCTTTTGTTTTGTTTATGGCCACAACTCCGGGCATAAGCGGAGGAAAATTCGACAAACAAAACTTTAGGAAAATCAGAGAGTTTCGTGCCAAATATCCGGATAAAAAAATTCATGTGGACGGAGGTATCAATGCCGAACTTTCTTTTATACTCCGCAATATGGGCGTATATACTGTTGTGGTTGGCTCATACCTGTTTAAGGGCCCTTTTATAGGTTCAGCCATGCTGAATTTAAAAAGCGACGAAATAAAATCACATTATCTGGTCTCTGATTTTATGCTCGAACAGGATGAAATTCCGGTTATTCAAGAAAAGGAACTAACGTTTGAAAAAGCCCTGTTGAAGATAGATGCATATAAAATGGGATTCACAAATATTGCAGGCGACAATCAATGCCTGCTCGGAATTATTACAAATGCTGATATACGCAAAGGCCTTATTCACAACCTTTCAGATCTTAATAAAATCAATACCAGTTCGCTTATTAACAGAAATCCGGCATATATTTATGAGGACAATACAGTTTCTGATGCGTTGGCATATATTAAAAATCTTAATTTTCCCGTTTTATTTCTTCCTGTAATAAACCGACAAAAACAAATTACAGGAACCATAAAGTTTAACAATTTAATTAAAGGAGAATCATGATACTCCATCTTAACAAAAATATTAAAGCCGAAAAACTTCACAAGCTAACTGAAAAATATCAGGCCATTGTTTTAAAAAGTGACAAATTCAATATTCTAATTACCCCTTCGGCAATTAAACAAACAGAAAAAACAGACGAAGAATATATTGTCGAAAAATTTATTTTTGATTCCGACATTCAACTGGCCAGCAAAAAATACATATCTGAAAAAAGAAAAATTAAAATCGGAGATAATTATATTGGCGGAAATACAGGTAATGTGTTAATTACCATTGGCCCTTGTGCTGTTGAATCTGAAAAGCAAATAACACAGACTGCAGAGCTTATAAACAAAATTGGTTTACGAACTTTGCGGGCCGGCTGTTTCAAACCAAGAACGTCTCCCTATACCTTTCAGGGAATGGGCGTTGCAGGATTAAAATTACTTGACAAAATCCGCAAGAAATATAATTTTACAATTGTTACCGAAGTGCGCGATTCGTCACATGCAGATGATGTTATTGCTTATGCCGACGTGATACAGATTGGCGCCAAATCAATGTATGACCACGGTATTCTAAGAAAATGCGGGAAAACTCAAAAACCTGTTTTACTAAAACGTGGTTTCGGTACTACACTGCAAGAATTTGTGCAGGCATCAGAATTTATTTTATCCGGTGGAAACCCCAATGTTATTCTTTGTGAAAGAGGCATACGAACATTTGAAACAAAAACACGCTTTACCCTTGACCTGTGTGGAGTTGCTTATCTAAAAGAAAACACAAATTTGCCGATAATACTTGACCCGAGTCACGCCATGGGATATGCTTATGGTGTTTCCGACCTGGCACGCGCATGTATGGCCATGGATATAGAAGGCCTTTTAATAGAAGTTCATCCCAACCCGTCTGTTGCGCTTTCTGACGCTTCCCAGCAATTAGATCACGAACAATTTGTTCAATTGTTTAACACGCTAAAGCCTATTGCCAAAGCAATAAACCGTAAAATAATATGATTTGTTTTTTTTCGGATAATTTTAAATATTTGTCAGGACACAGAAAAATAAGTGCTGCAGAATGGGCAAATATCACAGGTATTACTGAAAAAAAAATTAAAGAATTTCTTTCAAAAAAAAGTTTTCCTGACGCGGAACAACTTGTAAAAATAGCAAATCATCTTAAGTATCCCATACACAGATTACTTACTGAAGATATAGCAAAATCGGAACACATAAATAACACATTTGTTTTAAAGTTTCTGGTACTTGATATTGATGGTGTTATGACCGACGGAGGAATCATATATACAGAGAAGGGAGATGAAATTAAAAAATTTAATGCTAAAGACGGACTTGCAATAATCAGTCTTATAAATGCAGGGTGTAAGGTGGGTTTTTTAAGTTCGGGTTTCAGGGAAAATATTATACGTAACCGCGCCAAAACACTTGGTGTTCATAAAATATATATTGGAACCTGGAAAAAACTCGAAGTACTTGAAAAGTGGTGTAAAGAATTAAATATTTCTTTAAAAAATGTTGCATATATTGGTGATGACCTTAACGATATTGCTGTCATTGAAAAAGTTGGACTTTCAGCTTGCCCGGCGGATGCAGCAGAAGTAGTAAAAGAAAAAGCAACTATTGTTTTATCGCTTTGTGGCGGCCAGGGATGTGTGCGTGAATTCGCCGACACATATCTGTCATCCAACATTAAGACACCTTTTTGATTATCAATCTGTTAAAAAAGCTGTTTGTAAAAAAAACAGAAAATCCTTTTGAGTTTTAGAATAAAATGTGTTTATTTGTAAAGTAGAATAACGGGTTTAACATTAAAATATATAAGTTGATTTAATTTTATTGCATGTTCGAAGCAATAATAAAAAAGTTTAAATATACATTCTTATTCTTGATAAGTGTTGTTGTTGTCGGTAACGCCTCGGCTCAAGTACATGATACCTTATTTATCGAAGACAATCCGATTGTTGTACAACTTGACAGTCTTGCGACTTCAATATTTTACAAAAATTCAAATTTTACAACTGATGTAGTTAAATTAAACAAATACGGTTATGCGGCGGACTATATTCCGATTTTTAATGACAGTATTTACCGCAACCGTATATCAGATATGGGAATTAATTCGCCTTTTGAATATGTTTACAACCAGCAAGTACGAAATTATATTGATTTATATTCCATTAAAAAACGCAAACTTGTTTCCCGCATGCTTGGTCTTGCTGAAATATATTTTCCGCTTTTTGAAGAACAACTCGATAAACATAATGTTCCGCTTGAATTAAAATATCTGGCTATTATTGAATCGGCATTAAATCCTATTGCAAAATCAAGGGCGGGGGCCAGCGGATTATGGCAATTTATGCTTACTACCGGCAAATTATACGGTTTAAAAGTAACATCTTATGTTGATGACCGTTGCGATCCATATAAAGCCACTGTTGCTGCTTGTGAGCATTTGCGAGATTTGTATAATATTTATCACGACTGGGCTATAGTGTTGGCTGCATATAATGCCGGCGCAGGAAATATTAACAGGGCGATACGTACGGCGAATCTTGATACCAGTGAACGGGTTACTTATTGGAAAATCCAGAAATTTTTACCAAAAGAAACACAAAATTACGTACCTGCTTTTATAGGAGCTTCTTATGTTATGACGTATGCCACCGAACATAATCTTTACCCGATTCAACCCCCCATTATGCACTGTGACATTGATACCATAACTGTCACTAAAAATTATAACATCAACCAGATAGCATCCTATTTGTGTTTGCCTGATGAAAACATAAAATTTCTTAATCCTGCATATAAAAAAGGTGTTATACCCGCCACGAAAGAAAATCCTTATGTGCTATGTTTGCCACGGGAATATATTGATGAATTTATGAACAATGAGTTCGCCATTTACAATTACAAATCTTTACAGGAAACTGAATATCAAGTTCAGCTTAATAAAATGTCAGAAACTAAAACCGCTCCTAGTCCCGTAATTTCCAGTATGTCGGGACAAAATACACAAACTGCCGTAAAAACACAAAACAACACACCCACAAATACTGTTTCACAGCCAAAACCAAACACCTCTGTCTCAAACACATCAAAATATATTTATCACACAGTACAAAGAGGTGATAGTTTGTGGAGTATTGCCAACAGGTATAAAGGAGTATCAGTTGAAGATATAAGAAAACTAAACAACCTTGCTCCTCAAAACATTATCCATCCGGGACAAAAATTAAAAATCAACATAAAGGGTTAATTGCGGAATAAGTTTTTCTGATTAGTTTTAGGAGATATTACTTTGTTTGATTTTGAGCCACTCAGGGAACCCCCGACCCTCCCGACACTTACGTGTCGGGATGCTCTACGTGGAATTTGATGTAGTTTTCAATGTACCTCCTGTTTTTGCACTTTTTTATTCGGCGTTCTTCATTTCTTGCCTTAGCAAGAGAAGCAAATTTCAAAGAAAGAACAACAACCCAAGGAATACCTGTTTTGGTAAAATTAGAATGCCCGATATTGTGCTCGTATAGACGTCTTAGAATATCGTTTGTGGAGCCGATATAATACTTGTTAAGTTTTTTGCTGAAAAGAATATAAAGGAACCCTTCCATCAGAGCCACTCAGGGGACTCCCTGCCTGCGTGCCTCCGGCAGGCAGGGAACCCCCGACCCTCCCGACACGTAAGTGTCGGGATGCTCTACGTGGAATTTGATGTAGTTTTCAATGTACCTCCTGTTTTTGCACTTTTTTATTCGGCGTTCTTCATTTCTTGCCTTAGCAAGAGAAGCAAATTTCAAAGAAAGAACAACAACCCAAGGAATACCTGTTTTGGTAAAATTGGAATGCCCGATATTGTGCTCGTATAGACATCTTAGAACATCGTTTGTGGAGCCGATATAATACTTGTTAAGTTTTTTGCTGAAAAGAATATAAAGGAACCCTTCCATCAGAGCCACTCAGGGGACTCGAACCCCCGACCCGCGCATTACGAATGCGCTGCTCTACCAACTGAGCTAAAGTGGCTTCTAAGCTTTCAAAGAAAAAGCCCATAAAGGGCCTTAGTCGGGATGAGAAGACTCGAACTTCCGACCCCCACGTCCCGAACGTGGTGCGCTAGCCAACTGCGCTACATCCCGTAATTATATTACAAAAGTATAATTTTTTTTGCTATTGAGATAATTTCATTTTTATTTTCGACGAGAGAATATCAATAGCAACATGATTAGCTCCTCCCTGAGGTACCACAATATCTGCATAACGTTTTGTGGGCTCTATAAACTGAAAATGCATGGGCTTTACCCACTTCTCATAATGTGCCAGTACATCAGAAAGAGAGCGCCCTCGTTCTTCCATATCGCGGCGTATAATACGCATCAAACGTTCGTCTGCATCAGCATCAACAAACACTTTTATGTTAAAACGTTCAAGTAATTTTTTGTTTGAGAAGATTAATATGCCCTCCACAATAATAACTCTTTTAGGATGGACAGGAATAGTTTCTTTTGCCCTTGAACAAGTTACATAAGAGTATATGGGCATTTCAATGTATTTGCCCTTTTTGAGCATGTCAAGATGCTTAATAAGCAACCCGAATTCTATTGAAGAGGGATGGTCAAAATTAATTTTTGTTCTTTCTTCAGGGGATAAATGCCCGTTGTCTTTGTAATAAGAATCCTGGGAAACAACAATAACAGCGCCCTTAGGAAAACTACCCAAAATTTTATTAACCACGCTTGTTTTGCCCGATCCCGAACCTCCCGCAATGCCAATAACTAACATAATTATATTTTGTTTTTAGCAAAAATACGATGTTTTTTAAACACGAACAACCAAAGCATAAAAGCAATAAATGCGGCAACGGCAACACAACCCCTAACAGTATTTCCCACGAAAACAACCCATAAAAAAGCTACAGGCCCCCACATGGCACCGGCAATTGCACCAATTAGCCCAAGGCCTGCAATATTTAAAAACTGTATCAGAAAAATTCTCCATAACGGAAGCCGGACATAATCAACACCATCTTGCATCCTTTCAGCGGAAGTGGTTCTTTTGGCATCCACACCAAACATATTTTCGACAAAGCGACCGTATAGAAAATATCCCGCAATTAAAAGTAAAACGGATAAAATAAATGTTATCATTAACTCACTGGAGTTTCCTTAAAAAAATACGGTAAAAACATGTAAGTTGTTTAATATCAACTATTTTTGCTGTTTATTAAAAGGAAGGTATTATTTTTTTTCGTTTTTATGAGGTTCCTCAAAAAATTTGTGTAAAACTCAAAAACGCTTAGTTAAAGAAATGCTTTATGGCATTCAGGCCTCAAAGGATGTAAAGCTATCCAACATAAGCCGAACCCTGCAGGAACCAATTCCGCTGATCAAAACAGAAGACCGCTTGAGTCGGAGCCTTTCCATGAATGACTTAACAGGGGAGATTAATGAGCAACTCATGCGGCTTGGAACCGGCAAGATAGATGAAGATATGGTAATAGCCATTGATCCGGGCGACCTGATGAAGCCTTACGCAAAAGCAATGGAAAATTTGTGTGGGATATATGACGGTAGCAAACATCAAGGCGCTAATGGCTATCATTTATGCCAGGTAACAGCTGCCAATTTAGAACACAACAAAATAGTGCCGCTATATTGCGAAGCTTATTCTTCAATCCCTGAGGATTACCCGGGAAGCAGCGAAAAGTTGATGGAAATCATCACCAAAGTAAAAGCACATATTGGTCAAAAGGGGACATGGGCAATTGGGGTACCACTGAAATTGAAAGTAATGGTGCAAAAAATATTTTTCCTTTCAAAAAGAATATTTGGTGTGCCAACTTTCTTTAATTACGCAATGGCTGACGGTATATTTGAACTACTAAAACATTCCAGGGCAGGGCCCAACCAGTTTAAATCACGAATTGGACACAACTACGACACTTTTCAACTATCTTTATTCCCAGATTAAATTTTGAGGAAACTCCAGTTATTTATGTAAGTTAAACAGGAGATAATAAAAAATTTTTTAGTAATAAAAATTTTATATTTTTGAAAAAAATTAATACTATGAAAAATTTATTTCTATTATTATTTGTTATTTTTTCTTTTCAGCTATTTTCCCAAGAAAAGCAACAATCTTTTAAGTATTTGTATCCCTATGATGATGTTTTAATTAAACAAAAATGTCTTGAAAACCCAGACATAGCCACGAAATATATTATTTATGAAGAAAATCTAAGAAACATCATTAATGCATCAAAATCCGGCGTTTTAACGGGAGAAAAAGCCGACACGCTTATTAACGGGCGCAGAATTATTCCCGTTGTTTTTCATGTTGTACATTTTGGTGGCACTGAAAATATAAGCAAAGAACAAATTGAAGACGCCATTAATCTTATAAATATTGATTACAACAAGCTCAATGCAGATACAGGTGTAAGTAATACATATCCGGCTTTTAACGCTATAAGGGCCAATTGTAATATGGAATTCCGCCTGGCAAAAGTTGACCCTGACGGAAATTGTACCGATGGCATAGTAAGGCATTATGACCCTCAGACAAATTATGGATATTTTCAAACCATGACAGACTACTGCTGGACACCCAGCCGTTACCTTAATATTTTTACTGTAAATTTTATTTATCCCGAAGGTATGGCTTTGCCTGATGGTGCTTTTATCGGAGGCATGTCACCTTTTCCACCAAGCAATACTTTGTCGCAAGCCCTTACAGGTGGCGATACGCTGGCAGATGGTGTTTTAATTCGCCATGATTGCATTGGGAGCATAGGAACGGCAACAGATATGGGCGGTATGCCTATAAACGCACAAAACAGGACTTTTACTCATGAAAGCGGACATTATTTTAATCTGTATCATCCCTTTCAGAACCTGATGTTCGGCATGATCCCCACTACCGACGGCTGCCCCTCATTGATAGCGCCCAACGGGGATGAGGTTGATGATACTCCCCCCGTACAGGCGGCAACCCAAAACACATCTATTTCTTGTTATGTTCCGGGAAGTCGCAACACATGCACAAATGATGATCCGGATTTACCAGACATGATTGAAAACTTTATGGATTACCAATGGGGGTATTGCACAAATATTTTTACAGAAGGCCAATATGACAGAATAGATGCAACCATGATGTCGGACAGAAGAAAACTCTGGTCAAAAGAAAATCTGATTTACACTGGTGTACTGGACACCTCTGCTTCTGTGTGTGCTCCCATTGCTGAGTTTTTTCCGGGTTCAAATATGGTTTGTGCCGGCAGCAACATATTATTTACAGATTATTCTTATTCGGGTAATGTACAGGAATGGCTATGGACATTTGATGGCGGAGACCCGTCAACTTCAACTGATCCAAATCCCTCTGTAACCTATAATACACCGGGTATATACAATGTAAAACTTAAAGTTAGCAATACTTATGGCAGCGACTCTCTGACAAAACAAAATCTTATAACTGTTAAATCTATTGATGCCGGGGCTGCCACACCCTTTGTTGAAGACTTTGAAAACACAATGTTAAATAATGGCTGGACCTTAATAAACAACGCAGGAAATGCATGGGAAATAACTGACACGGCATATTATTCGGGGTTGAAATCTATTCGTATTAAAAATTTTAGTGGAAATATTGCCGGAAGTACAGATGAACTTATTACACCTTCTTATGATTTTACAGGACTTCCGACCGATGGTACCCCGTTTTTAAAATTTAAACTGGCATATGCCGGGAAAATAATACCCGGAACTTTGGGTTTGACCGAAGCGGATACTGCCTACGATATGCTTAAAGTATATAGCTCAACAGATTGCGGAAAATCATGGTCTCTTAAATATGAAGAAAGCGGAGAAGACCTGGCAAGCACATTACCTACACAAAACAGTTTTGCCCCAAATTCGGAGACACAATGGAAAGAAATAGTTAGGCCGTTACCATATATGTATCTTACCAACAACCATGTAATGCTTCGGTTTGTATTTTATTCCAATAGCGGAAATAATTTATATGTTGACGACATTAATATTACATCAAATATACTTGGCATTGGGGATATGGATTTGCCACGAATAAGTTTATCTGTTAATCCAAATCCTGTTTCAGATATCTCAGAGCTAAGCTTTAGTTTATCTGCCTCTGCAAACACCAAAATTATTGTGTATAACATACTTGGAAAAGAAATCATGATGTTAGAAGACAAAAACCTTTCAGCAGGTAAGCATTTATATACTCTTAATAAAAACGATATTGGGCCTGCGGGAATTTACTTTATTAAGGCAAGTTTTGAAAACTATACATTGGTGGAAAAATTTGTTGTTAAATAAATATTTTCTTTATATTTTCCTTTTTATATAAATTTTTGGAGGAAGTATTTTTTTAAATAAATAATATTGAAATTTTTTTTTATTTATTGTTGTTAAATAAAATTTTATATTTGTCATTATTATTTATTAAACATAATTGATAAAATTTATTGGTAGCCGGCATCCATTTAAAAAAACGGGCTTTCCTAAACGGCAATGCTTTAGGGGCGTATCCGAAAAGCCTTATGAGTAGGGTAATTTAAAAAAATTAAAACATGAAAAAATTATTACTTTTTTGTGCAATTTTTGCCATGCTATGGAACACTATACAAAGTCAGACAATAACCAACTCTGACGTTAAATACCGCAGAAGTTCCATTTATACACTGATGTGTGTTGACCCCCAGGCCCCTTTTGCAGACACTATTGAAGCAGGATTTGTCAGATTTAATTGTTTAGATAAATTTGACGATCACAATCTCGCAGTAAGGAAAATCCCTTATGATGCCAATGATAAAAAAAATCTACAGTCCAATAATATAAAAAACTACCTGCAAACAAACAATATTGCAAAAAAAATGGTGGAAAAATGGTTTAACAGAAACGAACAAGGTGCTTTTAATATGGATCTTATTGCACAAAGGGGAAACTATAATGCCACAGATATTGATGTTACAAATGCTAAGTTAACTCAAAGAGGTTTGGCCATGTTGGCAGATGCAGGAGAAGAGTTGATTGCAAATACCTTTGTGCTTGTTAGTTTTTTTAGGTATTATGATAAAGCTGAAGATGCCGAAAAAGCTAAAACAGCTATTGGAATCATTGGAGGGATTGCAAGCGCTTTTGTGGGTGATGTGGCAACCGTGGCTGCCGATGCTGCAAATGTGGGGGCAACAGTTTTAGGTAAAGGATACCGGGTACGTTCTATATCATATTTATACAAACTTAAATGGAACGAAGAAGTTTCTTCAACCTTTTATAATCAATTCTGGACAGATCAGGGCGGGCTTGATGTAGAAAAAGTTAAGGCTTTTGATTTATCAAATCTTTTTACTTTTGACTATATTGGTTCGGATCAGGCTTACGAGGATGTTCAATCAACCATTTTTACAAACAAAAGCGACGAACAACTGGTAATCAGGGCAACACAACGCGCTGTTGACGGCGTTATTGCAAAACTTCAAAAAAATCATCAGGAATTCAGGACAAAAACTCCTTTATTAACTACCGACCCTGTTACTGCCAAAATTGGAAAAAAAGAAGGCCTGGAACCGGGAGATAAATTTGATGTCTTAGAACAAACAATAGATGAAAACGGGAAGACAGTGTATAAAAAAGTCGGAGTTGTAAAAGTTGACAAAACCGTATGGGATAACAGATACATGTTGGCTGAAGAAAAGCCAAAAGATGCAAGTATAGATCGTACTTTGTTTAAAAAGGTAAGCGGTGGCGAATTTTTTCCGGGCATGTTATTAAAACAAAGTAAATAATCCCCAACAAGCGTTTATTATATATAGGCAAATATCTGATTAACGTTCTGTAGAATTTATATGCTTTTTTGTGTTTTCTATTGTATATTTGCATTAAATTTTATTATTAATTTAAATTAAGTTTTATGAAAAAAATTTTTAAACCAATAGCCATTTTAACGATGACACTTCTGTTTGTGTCATTTTTTAGCGAAGTAACTAATGCACAGGCAAGAATAAAAGCCGATATTGATACTTACGAATGGAGATATGACATTGAATGTTTTGGTATTGGCACTACAGGCTCATATTTAATTAAGGTATGGACATATTCAAAAAACCAAAATGTTGCTCTGGAACAATGCAAAAAAAATGCGGTACATGGAGTAATTTTTAAGGGCTTTGGTGGTGGCGGTAATGGCTGTACTGCCCAGAAACCGCTTGCGAGCAATCCAAATGTTGAACAGGAAAAAATGGATTTCTTCAAAAACTTTTTTGCTGACGGTGGAAAATATATGAAATATGTAGGCTTTGCTGGTGATGGAGCCGTTCCTGTACAGGACCGTCTTAAGGTTGGCAAAGAATACAAGGTGGGTGTTGTAGTTTCCGTACAGAAAGACAACCTTCGTAAAGACCTGGAAGCCGCAGGTATTATTAAGGGATTATCTTCCGGATTCTAGTAATTAATTTTAAAAAATATAATTATGAAAACGTTACTAAAAATATCAGGATTGGGCCTGTTTTTAGCCGGTCTTATTTTCATTTCGTCCTGTGACCCACAGAAACAAGTTGCCGGCAATTATGCTTACAAAACAGAATGTATGGGAACCGAACAAGATGGGACACAAACCCTAAAAGCCTGGGGAAACGGCCGTCATTATTTCGATGCGGCAGAACAGGCAAAAAAAAATGCGGTGAGCGATGTTTTATTTAAGGGAATCTCAGAAGGGAAAACGGAATGTGAAATGAAACCTATTTTATTTGAAGCCAATGCTCGTGAAAAAAATGAAGATTATTTTAACAGATTTTTTGCTGACGGGGGTGAATTCAAAAATTATGTTACCTTGCAGGATGAACGTATCTGGACAAAGCTTGACCGCGACAGAAAAGGAGCAAGAAAGAGCGCAACATATTCTGTTATCGTACGTGTTTTGCGCCCGCAATTAAAAGCAAAAATGATTGCAGATGGAATTCTTAAATTAAACTAAATAATCAACAAACATGAAAACAATATCAAAAATTACTCTTTTTGCAACATTAATGTTGCTTTGCGCGGGATCAGTCTTCTCACAGGCAAAAAAACCTACAATTATGGTTTTGCCCAGCGATGTTTGGTGCAATAAAAATGGATACATGATAGAATATGATAATCAGGGAACATTGGTAAAAGTACCTGATTATAAAAAAGCATTTCAGGAAAATTCCGACCTGTTGATTGTAATTAGCAAGATTAACGGATTGATGGCAGATCGCGGGTTTCCATTAAAAAACGCCGAGTCTGCATTAAAAACACTGGAAGCAGAAAATGCAGAAAATGCCATGCTGACAAGCAAAGGAGGTGGAGAAGTTACAGAAAGTCCCATTGATAAACTTAGAAAAACTGCCAAAGCCGACATTATCATGCAGCTAACCTGGGTTGTTAATGTACAGGGACCTAAAAAATCCATTTCATTTGTATTACAGGGGCTGGATGCATATACAGACAAACAAATTGCTTCTGCACAAGGTACAGGCGCGCAATCTTTTGCCTCCGAACTTGCTGTTTTATTGGAAGAGGCTGTTTTAGCCCATCTGGATAATTTTAATTCACAGCTTCAAGCCCATTTTGATGATATGTTTACTAATGGAAGGGAAATAATTGTCCGTATCAAAAAGTTTAGCAATTGGGATAACGATCTGGAAACTGAATATAACGGAAAGGAACTTGGCGCAATTATTGAAGACTGGATGGCTGCAAATACAGTGAACGGTCGTTTTAGTACAACAGATGCCACAGAAGATATGATGCTTTTCGAACAAGTAAGAATTCCTCTTTACGATCCATCGGGAAAAGCAATTGACGCCAGGGGGTTTTGTAAGGGCTTGCAATCATTTTTGAAGAACGCCCCTTATAATATCACAAATAAACTGATGACCAAAGGACTTGGGCAGGGCGTAATAGTTCTTGGCGATAAATAATTATTTAAAAATATGAAAACCATGAAAACTTATAAATTCATTTTGTTGCTAATTTTCGCTTTAAGTGTAAGTTTAGCAAAAGCACAAAACAATGACTTAGGCAGGATTTACCTGAACGCCTATGTCCCCGAACAAATTGAAGGGTTGCCCGAAATTGCAAAAAGCCAGCTGGAAAGCAAATTAAGCCAGATTGCTTTGCAAAATGGTATGGGGGGAAGCGTAATCTATCCGAGATTTATTATTTCGGCTAACGTTAATGTGCTTACTAAAGACATTACCTCCACTGCTCCGGCAATGATAGCATTAACACTGGAAATTGTTTTGTATATAGGGGACGGTATTGAAGGAAAAAGTTTTGCCACACATTCTTTAACTGTTAAAGGCGTTGATGCAAACGAAAACAAAGCATATATTTCTGCTATTAAAAACATCAAACCCGCGGATGCGTCATTGCAGGCATTTATTGAAAAAGGTAAAACAAAAATTATTGAATATTATAATTCTCGTTGCGACATTATCATTAAAGAGGCACAAACACTTGCAAGTATGAGCAAATACGATGAAGCTATCTGGAGCCTTACCAGTGTTCCTGATGCCTGCACTCAATGCTGGAATAAGTGTATTGCTGCTTTGGGGCCCATTTATCAGCAAAAAATAAACTATGAATGCAAAACAAAACTTCTGGACGCAACAAACGTCTGGAACGCAGGACAGAATTATGAGGCTGCAGAACAAGCCGGGGCTATTTTAGCCACTATTGACCCACAAGCATCCTGTATAAATGAAGCTAAAGCGTTATCAGAAAAAATTTCGAAAAGAGTTTATGAAATTGATAAACGGGAATGGAATTTTAAATACGACCAGGAAATCGGGCTCGAAAGAGATATGATAAAAGCTTACAGAGATGTAGGTGTAGCCTATGGAAACGGTCAGCCGAAAAATGTTACTGTCAATTATAAAACTTTGTGGTAAGAGCAGGCTAACCAAATAAATATTTTTAAAGAAGTTGTCTTATTTGACAGCTTCTTTTTTTTGTAGAAAGATGAACAAAAACATTAAGATTGATCGGGAGGTAAAAGCTTTGAATAGCGTCTTACCAGAGTTATAAGTCCGTGAGGTATAATAAAAAGGAAAGGCAGAAAAACACGGTTGATAAACCCGGGTATTAAAATGGATGTATGGCGATTCATAGCCCTTACAATTTTTCTGGCAAGCTTTTCGGGACGCATCATGATGCCCATTTTTAAAGCTTTTTTATGTCCCGCAGCACTCAGATCGTAAAGATCTGTAGAAACAGCGCCGGGGCACACACAGGTAACATTCACATTGTAATCAATCATCTCGGTGCGCAGGGAGCATGCAAAACTTTTCAGGAAGCGTTTTGTGGCCGCGTAAAAAGCTATGCCGGGATAAGGCATATAGGCCGCAAGAGATGAAATGATAATGATGTTGCCACTACGCCTTTGTTTCATTTCTTCGCCGAACAAGCGGCAAAGCATTGCAGGAGTGTTTACATGAAGTGACAAAATAGTTTCAATTTTTTTTATATCATTTTTTACCACTTCACCAAAAAAAAACACACCTGCATTATTCACCAGTACGTCAACCTGCAACTGATTTGTCTGACACCAGTTAAAAAGCTCTGCCGCGGCTTCCGGTAAGGCAAGATTTAAAAACAATGTGTGTGTTTCTGTGCTATATTTATTTTGTAGTTTTTCGGCAGCAATATGAAGTTGTTCTTTTTGATTGCTTACCAGTATCAGTTTATAGCCCCGCGATGCAAATTCTTTGGCTAAAGCAAAACCTATTCCGGAGCTTCCCCCGGTAATCAATACTGTTTCTGTTTTTTTTAAAGCAGGCATATTCAAAAATATACGAACTATTTCATAATTTTTAGTTCTTTTGCCAAACACATTGGCAGATTTTTAACATGCTGGTGGCAAGCCATCTCGATGGAATACATTCTGGCAATACAGTAATTGCTGCAAACACATTGGCTTCTTGCTTCCCTGTCTGTTTTCAGCCGTTTAACAAAACCCGGTTCGTTCAACAACGCCCGGGCCATGGAAACAAATTCAAAACCGCAATCAAGCACTTCATCAATTTTTTTTCCTGATATCAAGCCTCCAACGTAGATAAGCGGAAGTTTTAACTCTTTCCGGAATTTTAATGCGTCCTCCAGAAAATAAGCTTCAGTAAAAGGAATCGAAGGAATCATCCACCTTCCTGCAAGGCCAACACCCAACTTCAGCGGAATGTTTTTCATATAATACGTCAGTGTTCTTATGGGCATGTTGCCTCGCATTACATACATAGGAGCTTTGCTAACAAAGCCTCCGCTTAACACCATAGCATGAACACCTTCTTCTTCAATCATTCGGGCTACCTGAAGGCATTCGTCAATTTCCATTCCTCCGCGAAACCCATCACTCATGTTTGTTTTTACCACCACCGCCATATCGTTTTTAGCGGCTTTCATTACATTTTGAAGTGCCATTTTCATAAAACGTGCACGGTTTTCCAGTGTGCCGCCAAATTCATCTTTGCGATGATTGGTGTAGGGAGAGAGAAATTGACTAATGAGATATCCATGGCCGGCATGAACTTCCACGGCATCGAAGCCCGATTCGCGTGCAATATTTACTGCGTTACCAAAGGCTTGGGCAATATCAGCGATATCGTCTTTTGTCATTTTTTTCGACCATGTGGGCGAATAAATGTTTAATCCGCCTGATGGGGACAAAGGCATTCTGCCCGCCATGCTTTTTTTCGACATATTGCCACAATGCCCTAATTGTATAGATGCTGCAGCGCCTTCGTTATGAATTGCTTCGGTTAACTTTTTCAGTTCCGGAATAATCTCTTTTCTCAACCATAGTTGATGCGGAAACGATAGTCCATCGCGTGTCACGGAAGCATAAGCTACAGTTGACATACCAATTTCACCTGAAGCAACGGAACAGTGGTAATCAAGCAACATTTGCGAAGGGCGGTTGTCCGGGCACATGCCTTCGAAAGCTGCGGCACGAATAGTACGGTTGCGTAATTTTACAGGACCAATAAATGCAGGGCTGAATAGTTTGGGTGTGTCAGTCAAGTTTGTAAAGAGTTGGTTGGGGCAAAAGTATTACTTTTTGCCCAAATATCGCGCTCAATTTCCCAGGTAGTTACTGCCAGGTTCTGTAACTAATTAAAAAATCTCGGATGCAAAGGGCCTTGCTTATCACAACCAAAACGGCACAATAGCATTATTTCATGGCTGCCTTTTGTTGAACCGTATTTTATGCTGCCTGCTTTTATATCATAGGCATAGGATAGGCGAACTTGGTCAATGATTTTAACACCGGCCATAATAATGAAGGCATCATCTATTCTGTATGACAAACCGGCAAAAACGCGGTCTTTGATGTTGGTCATGGCATTAATTTCAAAGATGTGGATATTGCCAAGGCAGTTCCATGATAAAGCGGGGATTATTTCGACAGAAGGAGAAACTTTTATTGCATATTTAGCATACGTGTAATAATGCCTTGGCACTTTGTAAATTGTGGATTTTTTGAAAGAAGTGATAAGGTGTGTGGATGCAACACCAATGTTTAATCTTTTCCAGTTATATTCAATGCCAAAATCAAAGTCCGGCTTCAATTTGCTGTCTTTTATGATTACAGCATTGGGGTCATTAGGGTCTTCATAAGTTAGTCCGGCGCCATTAACTGACCTGTTGATAATACCCATTCCAAGTCCGAACGACAATGTCATTTCGTTGGTTAACCAGACATGATAGGAAATAGATGCTTTGGCATTAAGTGTTTTTTCGACACCTACCCTGTCATAAATAAAAGTAAATCCAATACCCAGCTTAGGGCCTTTAAAATACTTGTTGAAATTGAATAATTGAGTTGAGGGGGCTTCTTTTATTCCGGTCCATTGTTCGCGTGCAAGAATGGTAAAATTGTAGCACCCCGACTGTCCTGTGGCTGCAGGATTAAATAAAACACGGTTGTTTATCTGCTGGCTGAGCTGGATGTCTGTTTGAGCAAAGACGGCAACTGTTGTTATTAAAAAACTCAGTAGTACAATTATTTTTTTCATGTTTTCTATCTTTAAAATGTTAATACATTTATTTTATTTTTTAACAAGGGTAACAGCACCAGTTCTTTCTGTTTTTGAGCCATCCGTGTTGGTGATTATTATTTTGTAAAAATATGTTGCCGGCGACATCGTTTTACCGTCGTGTTTTCCGTCCCATCCTTCCTCTCCGTAATAAAGTAACAACCCCCATCGGTCGAAGATTGATAATACAAAAGGTAAATGATATTTTGTTGGAAATTTGTCATTGATACCATCTCCGTCAGGTGTAAAAGCGCTGGGAAGTTCAACGATGCAATCCACAGTCAAATAAACCGTGTCAATACAGCCCGACTCGTCTTGTGCAATAACCGAAATAATATCGTTGTTTGCAATAGAAGAAGAATAATATGTATTTAAAGTACTTTCTCCTTGAACTACACCGTCGTTTAATGAAAACTCATACGATGGTAATCCTACAGGCAAAGCCGTTGCCATGGTAGAATTACAGTCGTAAGTTAAAGTAAGCCCCATGTTAATTACTGTAATAGTTATATCGTCTGATGCAGAGCAACTTCCCGCCGTGGTAGTGATAATATATGTTGTAGTTATTTCGGGATTTGCAACAGGGTTATTTATATTTGTGTAGTTAAGTCCCGTGGCGGGAGTCCAGTTAAATGTTAGCGCATAATCTGAAACTGCCTGCAATTGATATTCCTGACCGGCACATATTGTTGTGTCGTTACCTGCATTAACAGTAATAGCAGTTATTAAATTAACAGTCATTTCATCTGAATCGGTACATCCTGCAGCATTAGTTACTGTTAAGGTATATATTGTTGTTGCCGAAGGCATCGCTGTAGGTTCTGCAGCATTTGGATTACTAAGGTCGGCTGCGGGCTCCCAACTGTAAGTTAGGCCAGCTACCGCTGTAGTACCAATGGTTGTAAACGGTGTTCCACATCCGATAATTTTATCATCGCCGGCGTCTGCAGTCGGATACCCGCTCACAAACACAGTGATGCTGGTGTCCTGCGTATTTGTTCCGTCAGTAACAGTTACACTATAAGTTGTGGAACCAAGAGCGCCTGGCAATGCAGCAGGATTTTTTATTGTAGTACTTGACAAACCTACTCCGGACCAAGTATAAGAATAAGGAGGAACGCCTCCGGAAATTACAAGGTCAAGATGAATACTATCCCCAAGACAAATAGTATCATCATCAACCAGAATATCATTTATGATTAATGGAGCAATAGTTTCCTCCACAATTAATGAGGCTGTATCGGAGGTAATATCTCCGCAAGTATTGGTTAGCTTACATTTATATATCCATCCGTTGTTTGCCGGTTGTGCGTTTGTAATCCCCAGAACCGCTGTTGTCCAGTTGGAATATGTGGGGTTTGAACCTGCCGCAGAGATATCGGTATAAGGCCCGGCAAACCCGTTTGTGCTTACTTTCCATGTATAAGAAGTTGCTCCTGTTGACGTTACAGAAAATGCGCCGCCGCCGCCGGGAACAGTTACAATTTTTAAGGGTTGATTGGATATTTGGGGAGCAGATTCTACCGTAACAGCTTTAGTTCTCGTGGTACCATCCCCGCATACGTTAGATGGTGTAACCTGTACATTGCCGGAACCTGAACCAACGGTTACGGTCACCGAGTTGGTGTTACCTCCATCAGTCTGTACCCACCCTGTGGGGAAGGTCCAGGTATAAGTTACTCCTGCCACATTCGTAACGCTATATGTCTGGGAAGAACCCTGGCATACCGGTGTGTTGCCAGTTATAGTACTGGGCTGTGAGGGAG
>JALOBU010000035.1 GCA_023228145.1 Bacteroidales bacterium
AAATCAAAAAATTCATTTTTTATTTATAAAAATTCATAATTTTGTACCCGCATTGTCCCGTGGTGTAACTGGCAACACGTCTGACTCTGGATCAGAAGAGTTCAGGTTCGACCCCTGACGGGACAACAAAAAGCCGCATCAATCAATTGGTGCGGCTTTTTTAATAAGGATGTTAATATCCCTTATTGAACAACAATCTTTTTAACCAGACAGGTTTTATTGCTAATATCTCTTATTATGACAAAATATATACCCCTGCTTGATGTGTGGGGCATTACAATTTTATTGTATTGTTCTGTTAGAGCTTGTCGTAAAATAATTTGACCGAAACAATTTTCCACATGCACAAAATAATCGCCAGCCATTGCGATGTTGTTGTTTTGTATAATAAAAGTAAAATCTGATACAGGATTAGGATAAATAAGGAAAGAAGTATTTAAGGTTTTGTTAATACCCGTTATTGAACTATCATATCCACTGCAATCTTCGTCAATGCCATTATCGGGAATGTCTATGGCATCAGGATTTATAGCTGCATTTGTATCGTTACAGTCGGTATTGTTTGAGACATAACCAACAGGTTGGGAGCATTCACTGATTGTTGAATCAGGATTTCCAAATAAATCATTATCGGAATCCATATAAAAAACAAGAGGGGTGCCAATTTCTTGGTTGTCATCGTCGCAATCGGGGCCCAGCGCAAGGGCGGGAATAGTATAATATGCTGTTGGTGGTATGCAACCAATAGCGGAATCTGTTACGGAAAAATAATTGTCTTCATCATTATCGGCATACCATACGGTATTGGGATTTACCAATGCGGAAGTATCATTGCAATCAAGGCTGTCGGGAATATAACCTGCAGGCTGCACACAAGCAAATATCACTGAATCCGGATTGCCAAAATTATCTCCGTCATTATCGGCATAATAAGTATTGGCAGCAATTACTGTAACAGACAAGGATTTACTGTCTGTTGCCGGTGCTGTAGCGCTTCCCTGTTGTGCCGAAACGGTATAAGTAATAGTATGTGTGCCGGCGCCTGCCAATAATGGATTAAATGTGTTCCCATCCACTCCCGGCCCGCTGAAAATGCCCCCTGGAGTTCCGGTTGGTGTCAGCGTAACTGCAGGGTCGGCTTCGCAATACGGCCCGTTTAGTCCTGTAAAAGAAGGATCGGGCAGTATCACCAATGAAAGAGAGCCGTCAAAAGGCTGATTGTTTATCGGAATCTGGATAAAACTATTACATGTGATAGAGCCTATATAAGTATTTATATTGGCAAAAATATGTATGGTAGCATCAAAAACACCTACTTCTGTTGGCGTTCCGCTAACAGCACCGCAACCGTTTGTGTTTGCCGAAGCATCATATTCTGACTGATTCGTTGCCCCTGTCAGGCCGGCAGGAAACCCTGAAAATGAAAAAGAGTGAAGCTTTAGAAGTTTTGCTCCGGTACCTGCATATTGCGGATCGAACTCACCTGCATCAATGCATACATTGGTAATGTGAAAAGATATATCATCGGAATATGGCTCATTAATCCTTCCGGTGTCAAGCGCTGTTTGGCAAATGCCACCATAAGCCGGAAGAGAACCAAGGCAATCAACAGGCGTGCACTGGGAAAAAGCGTTAAGAACAGCAAATTGCATTGAGGCGAAAATCAAGAGTAGTTTTGCTAATTTCATGTTTGATATATTTGTATATAATAAATTGAAAATCAGTATTTAGGATGCAAAATTTGGAAAAAAAAATGAACTGACAAAGTTTATTTTCAATTCAGTAACAGATTATTCCCATTCTTTTATATCAATATCTTCCCCATTAAAAATACTGAGGTAGTTTTTGTAGCGCGATTCAGAGACGATTCCATTTTTTAACGCTTCTTTTACAGCACAACCGGGCTCACTGATATGAGTGCAGTTATAATATTTGCATTTGGAAAGTAATTTGAAAAATTCCGGAAAGTAATGTGTAAGGTCTTCGCGTTTAAAATCAATCAGCCCGAATTCTTTTATACCTGGCGTGTCAATTATAAAACCTCCGGTTTTCAGGCAAAGCATTTCGGTGAAGGTTGTCGTGTGTTTTCCTTTAAGAAACATTTCTGAGATTTTTCCTGTTTTGATGTTCTGCGCCGGATCTATGGCGTTTATAAGCGCACTTTTTCCAACCCCGGAATGTCCCGAAAATAAATTTATTTTACCTCCCAGCAAATGTATCAGATTCGAAATGTTGTTCCCGTGCAGAGCTGAAACTTCTATACAGGGATACCCCGCATCCGTATATATTTTTATCAATTTTTCATGGGCACTGCGGAGTTTTTCATCATATAAATCTATTTTATTAAATATCAGACTGGCAGGAATATGATAAGCTTCGGCCGTGATGAGAAAGCGGTCAATAAATCCTGTAGAAGTACGCGGCATGGCAAGGGTAACAATCAGGTAAGCCATATCAATATTTGCAGCAATAATATGAACCTGCTTGGATAGTTTTTTTGACTTGCGGATAATATAGTTTTTACGCTCTTCTATTTTTTCAATAACACCGGTTTTTTTGTCTTCAAGAAGCCTTATCAAAACAATATCACCGACAACCACAGGATTGGTGGCTTTCAGCCCTTGAATGCGGTATTGGCCTTTAAGTTTGCATTCATACACGCTGCCGTCTGCAAGCTTAACGTGATGCCAGCTTCCTGTTGACTTGACGACGATGCCTCTCAAAGTAATTTATTTGAAGTTATAATGTTTTCGTACTGCTTTGTTCACCTGCCACACACAGCTTAGTCCCTTTTTAAAAGTAACAAAATCCCCGGCCTGAATTGAAACTTTACCCTCCTGTGTTTCAACTATTATTTCTCCTTCCAGTATCAGGCATTCTTCTTCACTGTCGTAATACCAGTCGAAACGGGATACCTCTTTTTCCCAAACAGGCCAGTTTCTGATGTTTCTTTGCTGTATTTCCTGCTTGCTTAGTTTTTGTATTATGATTTTATCCATGAATTTTCTACGGTTTAACATTAATTAACATTAAATAAACAAAAATGTTGAAATCTTATGTGTTTTTATTAACTTTGCATCAAATTTAATAAAATTAAGCATTATGAAAAAATCAGTACTTTATTTTGTTTTCTCTGTCCTGTTTGTTTTTATGACAGGTTTTGCATTTGCACAGTGTACACCTGATGTCAATGTAGTTGACCCTGATGGAACCGGTCGTATGGATCCGGATACACTTCATGTTAATTCTGGAGATGTAGCAGGAATTTCAATTACAGTTATCTGTCCATTAACCGGAGATGCAGGAGGTGGAACTATTAACATTCATCATATAAAAGTAACAAGCTTGCTTAATCAACCAGCATGGTTGACTTATGTTTGTAATCCTGGTAATTGTGAGCTTAATGCAGGAGTTAGAAATTGTGTATGGGTTTCATCACCTTCATCAGTACCTTCTGGCGATGATACAATATATATGGATGTTCTTGTGGATGTGTATATGGATTTGGGGGGGGTTCCAGTTGGCCCGGTTGCTTCAAATTTTAATGGTGGAACAATTGTTCTTATAAGACACCCCGAAGGATATGGCGTAACTGAAAACGCAAAGTTTGATTTAATAGCCCCACAGCCTAATCCTTTCAACTCAACAGTAAAACTTGGTTGCTATACAGAAAAATCTCAGGAAGTAAGCTTGAAAATTTTTGATATGATAGGAAAGGAAGTTTACAGCGAAAAAATGATTGCCGGCAATGGAGAGAACTTTTTTATTTTTGATGGTTCAAATCTTAATGATGGTGTTTATTTTTATTCTGTTATTGATTCACAAAATCGTATTATCACCAAAAAACTTGTTAAATCAAGATAAGAAATTCAGAATGAATAAAAAAGGCGGCCTTAAGGCCGCCTTTTTTATTTTAAACCTTTCACATTGGGCTTTCCTGCAATGAATTCCTTAAGGTAAAAAGGTTCAAAACCAGCAATATCCTCAAACTGTTGTTCCTGATATTTTCTGAAACCTTCAGATACCATATATGCTGCAGAAGCTTGAAAATTATCTAGAAAATTTGCATTCTTATGTTTTTGTAAGAGATGCTTGCATTTTTCCATGCCGTCGCCGAAAAACATAACTTTTTGATGTTGCAGTATATCGGAAAAACTTGCCTCATTTATGATTTCTGCAGAAGGTGGCATGATTTCTTTATTATGAAAGTCGTATAGAGCCGTATAAATTTCCATGCGGCGGGCATCTATCATAGGGCAAAAAATAGCATCTTCGAGTAAGTCTTTATGAAATGCGGTTGCCCCGAAAGCCATAGCTGCCAGAGTCCCGACGCTGATAAGAGGTTTTTCAAGGGCATAACACAGACCTTTGGCAACCGAAACACCTATTCGCAAGCCTGTATAAGAACCCGGCCCCATACTCACTACCACTGCATCAAGAGCAGAAATATCTGCGTGTGCCTTTTTCAAAACATCATGAGTAAAATCACAGATAAGTTCTGAATGTGAATTTTTAATATGGCTTTCATTAATGGCCAACAATGTGTAACCCTTTGACAAAGCAACAGAGCAAACAATGCCCGAGGTTTCTATCAATAATAAAAATGCCATCAGAGCCTGAGGTTTTATTTTTTTTCAGAGAACAATGTTTTCTTATCCACTTTTTTCACTGTGGCGTCATTTTTCAAAGTCTTAGTTATGGCAATATAGGGTGCGGTAATAACTTCGTTGTTTTCATCAAGTCCACTGACAATATGAATGTACATATTGTCCTGTATTCCTGTTTTCACTTCCTTAATTTTTGCCTTGTTATCAACATAAATAAAGACTATTTCTTTTTCCTGACTTTCGTTTTTCTTTTTTTCAGTAACAGTGTTAGTGTTTTTTTCTTTTGTTTCATTTATGTTGTCCACATTATTGCTGTCTTCTCTGACGGTTACTGCTTGTATGGGGATTGATAAGACATTGTAAACGGTTTTGGTTTGTATTTCCACAGTAGCAGACATTCCTGGCCTGAAGGGTGAAAGCTCCGGCTTGTCAGGTTTAATCAGGTCTTTATAGCTTTCCTGCAATATCCTGATTTTTACCGAAAAATTTGTTACCTGGTCGGCACTGATTCCTGATACTTCTGCTGAATTGGCAATCTCAGTTACAATTCCTTTGAATTTTCTGTTCAGGTATGCATCCACTTCTATGATTGCTGTGTCGCCTTTTTTAACTCTCACGATATCGTTTTCGTTTACATCCACATCCACTTCCATTTCGTTCAAGTTGGCGATACGCATGATTTCCGTACCTGCAAACTGCGATGTTCCCACTACACGTTCGCCGAGCTCAATACTAAGTTTGGATATGGTTCCGTCAACAGGGGAAAAAATGTTTGTTTTGGTCAGGTTTTCTTTTGCTTCTTTCAATGCAGCATAAGTACTTCCAACATTATATTGTGCAGCTTTGTATGATTCTTCTGCCGCAGATACTTCTTCTTTTGCTACCTCAAAAGCTGCGAGAGCCGCATCATACTCCGATTGTGAAATTACTTTTTGTTTCCACAGAGCTTCATTGCGTTCAAAAGTTGCCTTGCTGTTGATGAACTGTGCTTTAACCTGCGACAACCTTGCTTTGGCATTGGCTTCTGCAGCTTTCTGTGCGTTAAGTGTAGCCATCGCTCTTTCATAATAGGACTCGTAAATGTCCGGTTTAATTTTTGCCAGCAAATCGCCTTTTTTAACTTTATCGCCTTCTTTTACATTTAACTCCACGACTTCACCCGATACATCAGGAGATATTTTAATTTCTACTTCAGGCTGTATTTTACCACTTGCCGAAACTGTTTCAGTAATTGTTCGCTTTTCCACTTTTTCTGTTGCTACTTCTATACTTGTTTTTTTGCCGATTACTCCGGTTTTTTTACCCACAGCAAGAAGTATGATAATTAAAACGACTCCAATTATTGAAAAGCGTATGATTTTTTTCTTTTTCATAAAAAGAGAGATTATTTAATAGTTAAAGGTTTTCCCTGATAAAAATCCAGAACTTTGATGCGGAAAACAAATTCATATTTTGCATTGAGAGATTCGGAAACGGCTTTCATAAGCTTATTTTTTGCATCATTATAATCAATCGAATTTACCAACCCGACATTAAATCTTTGCTCCGTATAATTAAATGACTCCCGAAGGGCTTCAACACTTTTTATCCCGGCATTGTAACGGTTCAGGGCAGCTTTTGCATCGACATAAGCTTGCTGTATGGTTTTTAAAAGCTGATTTTTACTGTTTTGAAGCATAAGTTCGGCATTCTGTAGTGAGAGTTTTGATGAACCTATAGCGGTTTGTGTTTGCCATTTGTTAAAAATAGGGATGTTAAGGTACAGGCCTATGGAACTATTAAGGTTTCTGTCAAGCTGGTCCCAGAATTTAATTTTTGAATACGCATAATCGTAAGTTGGCCCGTACACTATTTCTCCTGACTCAGTGGCGCCAATAGGTGTATATCCCGAAATGGTAATGTCGCTGATAGATTTACTTGCTCCCGAATACCCGGAGCCATAAGAGGCATTCAGTATCAACGACGGGCTTAGTGCGCCATAGGATATGGAAAGGCCTTTTTTAGCGCTTTTCACTTTCATTTCTGCACTCATAATATCCGGCTGAATTACAGAAGCCTTTGTAAAGATATCTTCTACATTTTGCATGAGGGCACTTGATTCGGGTATAGAAAGTTCAGGTTGCTCTATTTCGAAGCCTTTAGTGTCTTGCAAATCCAGGAGCTGAGCCAGCGTAAGATATGCCATATCAAGCTGATTTTGTGCAGTTACAACTTGCAACTCATCCGTCGCTGCCTGAGATTCAATCAGAAGTAAGGTTCCTTTGGCAATAGTTCCTGCGTCTAAAAGTTTTTTGGTGCGTTCAACCTGAGCGTTGGTAATATCAAGCTGGCTTTTGGCTACCGAAAGCAGTTCGATGTTGTAAAGTACCTGAAGATAAGCTGTGGCGATGGTTAAAGTAATGTCGTTTTTTATTTTTTCCAAATCATATTGGCTTGCCAAAAAATCAATTTGTTTTTGTTTCAGCGTGTTAAGCAACTGCAGTCCGTTGAATAAAACCAGGCTGCCGCTCAGGTAAAAATTATTCGATTGAACGGTTTGAGATGCAAACTGATTTGTGTACATATCAATGGTTTGGCCATTATTATAAACATGGCTGGCGCTTGCATTAATCGAGGGAAACAACGATGCTATACTCTGGTTGTATTGCAGTTTTGAAAGTTTTGAACTTATTTGCTGCTGTTTGATTTGAATATTGTTGTTTAAAGCATAGGTGATGCAATCATCAAGTGTCCATATTTTTTGAGAAAAAGCCGAATGAACAAAAATATGCAGAACAACAAGACTGATAGTAATAGCTTTTTTCATAATGAAAAATCATGGAGTTGCAAAGATAATTTCTTTTAAGCAGCATAAATAATGAAAAAGGAAAATATTTCACCGCAACTGAAACAAACGAATAATGTGCGTATTTTTGTATGTACTAATTATTACAAATAGATGATAAATAAAATATTTTTCGGCTTACTGTTTCTTTTTTCAGCTTATACGGTTAAAGCACAGCCCTCAACCAAAAGTATAAGCGATACGGTTGATATACTGAATTATGACATTAACCTTCGTCTGGTAAATCTGTCAACCAAAAACATTTCCGGTTTTACAACAATTAAATTTACTCCCAAAGTTGACAATCTTGCTTCGTTAAAACTTGACCTGCTGAAACTCCACATGGATTCTGTCCATTTTGAGAATGCCCCGCTTACAACATATAATTACAATGACACTGTTTTATCAATAAATCTTCCTTCCCCAATGAATATGGATGATACGGCTTATCTGAGCGTTTTTTATCATGGTGCGCCGCAGGTTGATGCTTCGGGCTGGGGAGGTTTTTATTTTACGAACGACAGCAGTTATGCTTACAATCTGGGCGTGGGTTTCGAGGCAGTACCTCATAACTATGGGCGTGTGTGGTTCCCATGTATTGATGATTTTGTTGACCGGGCTACTTATGATTGCAGGATTACAGTAAAAAATGAAAAAATGGCAGTCTGCGGAGGCACGTTGGTTTCTGTAATCGACAATGGTGATAATACCAGTACATATTACTGGAGGCTTCACGACCCCATTCCCACTTATCTTGCATCCGTTGCTGTGGGGCCTTATGTTGCGGTTCAGGATACTTTTGCCGGAATAAACGGGGATATTCCAATAAGTATTTATGTGCCTTCTAACTATATCACTGCCACACAAAATTCATTTATTCATCTGAAAGAAATATTAACCGCTTATGAAACACGTTTCGGGCCTTATCGCTGGGAACGTGTTGGTTATGTCGGCGTCCCCTTTGACGGCGGCGCGATGGAGCATGCAGCCAATATTGCTTATCCATTGATTACAATTAATGGTAATCTGACATACGAATCTCTTTATGCTCACGAACTTGCTCATAACTGGTTCGGAAATCTGGTTACGTGTAGCACAGCCGGTGATATGTGGATAAATGAAGGCTGGGCAAGGCATTGTGAAGCCATTTATCAAGAACATTTGTATGGCATTGATTCTTACAAGCAGGAAATAAGAGATAATCATCTTTATGTGGTCAGGGCATTACATATTGTTGATGATGAATATCGGGCACTTTACGGAATCCCTGATGAATACACATACAGCTCTACAGTTTATGATAAAGGCGCCGATGTGGTTCACACACTTCGGAATTACTTAGGCGACGACTTATTTTTTCCTGCAGTAAAAGCATTAATGGAAACTTACCAGCATAATGATATTTCTTCTTTTGAAATGAGAAATTTCCTTAGCACTCAGACAGGTATTGATTTAACTGATTTTTTTCAGGCATGGGTATTCAGCCCGGGATTTCCGCACTTCTCGATAGATTCTTTTAAAATTACCCAAACCACACCACAGACAAAAGTTAAAGTTTGGGTTAGGCAAAAATTAAATAATCATCCTGATTTTGCAAACTCAAACCATGTGGAGATAACTTTCGGAAAAAACGACTGGCAATTTTATACTGATTCGCTTCATTTTTCAGGTCAGTTTGGCTCTAAAGAGTTTATAGTTCCGTTTGAACCCGATTTTGCAATGATGGATTTTAACGAGAAAATCTCTGATGCAACAACGGATGTTCACAAAGTGTTGAAAACAACGGGCATGATGGATTACCTCACAGCATTGTGTCGCGTGGAAGTTATGAATATTTCAGATTCGGCTTTTGTCAGGGTAGAACACAACTGGGTGGCTCCCGACTCATTAAAAGAAGTAAACCCTGATATAGTAAGGTTGTCAGATTATCATTACTGGAATGTTGATGGAATATTTCCGGAAAATTTCAGGGCAAAAGGCCGTTTTAATTATAACAGGCAGGTGAGTTCATCGCTGGGGAATCTTGATGATGTGTTGCTTTCAACTATTGCTTCAGCGGATTCTTTACTTTTACTATACAGGCCCGGGGCATGGGCTGATTGGAAAATAACACATTTTTCTCGTTGGGGAACTTCAAGCGCGGGAATGCTGATTGCCGATACGCTTAAAAAAGGAGAATATACTTTTGCGATTGGTACACCCTATCTGGCAAACCTTACAGAAAAAACAACAAAAAATCAAATTTTAACGGTATATCCTAATCCCTCAAATAAAATCTTTACTTTTTCGTTTTTGATAAAAGAAAAAGCCCGGTTGGAAATTTATGACATTTCGGGAAAAGAAATTTTTAAAATGAGTCTTCAAAAAAACAGGACTTCTTTTTCATGGGATGCAGCATCGTATCCTCAGGGAACTTATTTTGCAAGGTTGATATCCGAAAATGGCAATCTGCTTGCCGAAACGAAACTAAGTATTGTTAAATAAAGCAGGATGAGGAATTTGTTTTTTTTATTGGTGTTTGCCTGTTCAAATGTTTATTTGTTTTCACAAAATACTTTTACAATTAAACCCGAGAATGCCGATTGTAAAAAACCTGTCGAAATTAAAGACACTATTTTCGGACCTACAAATGCCGCCCCATCAGGATATGGTGCTGTCATGGAAATATCCGGAGAGAAAAACAGCCTGTATGCTTTTGAACAGGAACATAATACCTGCTGGTACTTTTTTAAAGCACCCTATGACGCACAGCTTGAATTTGATATAATTCCTGTAAATAGCAACGATGACTATGATTTTATTTTGTATAAATACAATGGCAGGACTTTTTGCAGCGATGTGGCTGAAAAAAAGATTTTGCCTGTCAGGACATGTATTTCCCGTAATGATAAAAAAATTGGCAGTAAAACAGGCCTCTCAAAAACAGCCATACATGAATTCATTCATTCAGGTCCGGGGCCTTCATATAGCAAAAGCCTGAGGGTGAAAAAAGGTGACATTTTTTACTTAGTTGTTGATAATGTATATCCAAAAGGCTCGGGACATACTATCGTTTTGCATTATACCGATATAAAAAAACCGGCGGAAAATAGTATCACCGAAAACAAAACTTCGGGGAATAATAATCAGCAGAAACCCAAAGTAGTTGTCCCGGAAAATGCCACCGTAAATATCAATATTGTTGATAAGGTTACACAACAACTTGTAAAAGCCAACGTAAAAATATTTTTTAAAAACAAAACCGGAGAAGCCCCTTTATTCTCGTTCGACAGCGTTTCGTCCTGTGTGGCTTCTTTGCCGCTCTCATCATCATTTTCCATAAAAACGGAAGCCGAAGAATATTTTGACCAGATAAAAGACTTTAAAACCAGTGCTACAGGGGAAAATGTAATAATTAAAATTGAACTCGACAGAATAATGGCAGGGCAGAATATTGTTTTTGATAATATTCTTTTTTATGGGAATTCTGCCGCCTTTTTACCCGAGTCAAAACCCGTAATTGATGTTATTGCAAGCACCATGAAACGTAATGGAAAATTAAAGATAGAAATACATGGTCATGTGAATTGCCCTTCTAATTGGGAGGATTGTAATAATATGCAGGAGCACAATATGCAGTTGTCTGTAAACCGTGCCAAAGCAGTATATGACTACCTTGAAGACAAAGGGATTGAAACAAACAGAATGGCATATAAAGGATTTGGCGCTACAAAAATGTTATTTCCCGATGCACGCAGCGAAGACAGAATGAAGAAAAACCGAAGGGTGGAAATTTTAATTATCAGCAACGATTAAACCTTAACCCTTTCGGGTACCTGCTTTTTTTAAGAAGCCAATAATAAAATAAAGAAAAAACATAAACAGTGAAACAGCAGAAATGTATAACCCTGCTTTTACCGGTTTAAAATTGTATCGGAACAAAATTGTGTTTTTACCTTCCGGAACTTGTGCTCCCAACATTCCAAAGTTCACCTTTATAATATCCGACTTTTTTTCATTAACCTGCAATTCCCATCCCGGGTAATAATTCTGAAGCAAACAAAGTAAGCGTGGACTTTTTGTTATGGACTGGATTTTGATTTCGTAAGGCGAAAATGCGGAAATCCATACGGTGTCAACATTTGAATATGTTAAAGGTGAAACTTTGTTAAGTTGGTTATACTCATTTTGCGGCAGGTAACAGATTTTGCTAACAGCAACAGATGATATGTTTTTGTTATGTTTTGCAGAATATTCACTGCAAAATCCCGATGCCAAAAACACAGGAAAGTTATTTATAAGTTTATTAAAATTTTCCGGCAGGGAGTCAACAAGATATGTGTACCCTTTAAAAGCAATAGGCGCAAATCCGTCATAAGCAATATGTTTATGAAACGTGCAAAGATTTTTCCAGAAAGGGCCTTCGTTTAAGCCGCATGTATCACAATTTTGCGAAACAAGCCTGTCGTTTTTTATGTGAAATCCCTCAGGAAATCCTTTGCTGATTTTTTTTACCATTCCGGCATTAAAATTTTTATAATAAACGGTATATGGTGCGTTAAGTTGTGAAGAAAATATGGCATCGGAAACAAAAAGAAAGGCGATAAAAAGAACAAGTTTTTTTCTGTTCTTAATAAAAACAATCCCTATTGTAAAAAATACAAGAAAGGCCATCTGTACGACACTTTGAAATGCAATGTGCTGCCTGATGAAAGATATTTCGGATGCCTTGAAAAGTTCATTTTTAATGAATCCTTTTATCATTAGATATCCTTCTAAACGTGACTGAATCAACATCCAAAGTAAAAACCCGCTCGTTATTATTATCATGCCAATAAGTTTTTTATCTCTGAAATTTTCTTTACTCAAAAAGGTATTTAGCCCGTATCCTGCCATAAGTAAAAAGAAAAATATAATAAAAAACCTGAAAAGGGAAGGGAAGCGAAACATCCCCATCAAGGGAACGTATTTGTATAAAAATTCACGAACAGGCAGATAATTGCCCATGGATGCAAGAAGGCTCAGCAGCCCGAACACAAGAAATAAACGATAAATTCCCGGAGATTTTTTTAACAAAGCATAAAAAAAGAAAATAAGCATAAAAATGCCAAAGTATGCATTCGACATGGACAAATCGGTATCATAATATGACATATTCCGGATAACGGCAAAAGGAAGCAGGAAAGAAATCATACTGCGAGGAGAAAAAGGGCAAAACCCTGCCATTTCGGGAGAAACATTTCCTCCTCTTGTAACATGAGGAATAAGATAATAAACCGAAACTAAAAGTACCATGCTGAAAAGCAGTGTAGATATTATAGCTGTGAAATTTAGCAGAATAAACCTTTTTAGCTGTTTAAGTTTTTTTTCTTTAATTAATTTAATGATAAAAAAACAAAACAGGGAAACAAGAAAATAAAATAGTATAAATAAAAAAGCCGGGTATCCGCCCGAGATAAGCATAAACATAAAAAAGGAAAAATACAGAGCGTTTTTTAAATGTTGTTTTTCAAATAACAGTATAAATTGAGATAAAATAAGCGGAATCCAGGCACCACTTATAGTAAAAGTGAAATGCTGAGAGTTTCCGATAAAAAATCCCGAAAAAACATAGGCAACAGCTACAAAAAAACATACTGATATATCAAACTTAAGCGTTTTGCAGAGGAAAAACATCCCGAAAGCTGCGATACACAAATGCAGAATGTATTCAATATGCAGGGAAAAAATATCGTATCCGTATAAAATACTAACAATCCAGGTAACAGGATACCACGCACCGCTTTGCGGGTCGGCATGTATGGGGTAGCCCAAGACCTGAAAAGGATTCCAAAAGGGCAAAAATCCATTTCGTAGCGACTCGGCAATCATGTAACGCCAGGGATAATAACAATCAATCATGTCATATTTAAGCGGGTGTTTCATCATTGAAATCTGCCAGTAACCGGCCACAACAATAACGAAAAGCAACAGGTAAGGAAACCATGATTTTCTGCTTATTTGCAGAAGCATAAGTTTAAATTTTTATCTACAATATTACGTAAAATATCAGCTTCATGTTCTGTTAAGGTTAGAAAGACCTTTGTTATTTGACAAAAAATTACGAATTTTGCAGGTCTTTTTCAAAAAGAAACGGTGTTGCAAAGAACTGTTAATTACTCCCCGAAACATACGTTTTGCTTCATAGCAATTTATTATTTAGAAATAAAAACTAAGGATAATAGCTATGTATAAGAAGCCTGTAATTGCTCTGCTTATTATTATATTTATCAATATAATGTTGTTAGGGTATTCAATGTTATATAGCTATACTGATAATTTGTGGGTGAAGAAAAATATCCGGTTTCTTACTTTGGCAAAAATATTTAGTTTTACAGATGACGAGACTAATGTTGCCGCCGACAGCCTCCTTCAGGCTTATTTGTCAAATACGGTAAGTAACGATTCGATACTGAGGCGCGATAATATTTCTAAAATAGGTCCTAAAAAACAAAATATTTTTTTATATAACCCTGAAGTTGGAGATGAAAGGGCGCTTGACAATTTTTTTGAACACATACTTCTAAAAAAAGACTCTCTTGTTATTCGTATTGCACATTACGGAGATTCTCAGCTTGAAGGCGACAGAATGTCTTATGTTATTCGCCAGAAAATGCATAAAAAATTTGGCGGCTCAGGCATAGGTTACGTGCCCATGAAAGACTTGGCGCCTGTCAGCTATATCCGGAAAAACAGTCGTAACTGGAAGAGATATACTGTTTTTCACGACAAATACAATACTAATTTTTATGGGCTTTCCGGTACCGTTTGCCTTTTTACAAAATATGCTGTCATGCAAGAAGAAGAAAGTGACAGCCTGAAAACAAATATTCCCGAAACAGAGCCTGCAGAAAATGATGTTGCTGTTTATTATAATGCGCATGTTATCGTTAAAGCCGGTACCAAATATTCTTATAATAATATTTCTTTTTTATATGGCAATACTGACGAAAAATGTGTTGTTAATTTTTATGACAATAACAACGGAACGAAAATAACAACCGATACGTTAACTCCAAGTAGGGGTGTGTGTATGCACAAAACGAATATTGGAAATGTACTTAACATTAAAATTGAATTCCTTGCCGACCAAAGTCCGGATTTTTACGGAATGTATTTTGACAGCTATCATGGTGTTCAGGTTGATAATTATGCTATACGGGGGCATTCCGGTGACGGGCTGTTGATGATAGATGATAATCATCTTGCCAAAATGCTTCAAATTACAAACACCAAACTCATAATATTTCAATATGGAGCGAATGCAGTACCTTATATCCGGTCAGAAAAAGTTTGTGATGCCATCGGAGACATATATTATAAATTATTTATGAAGTTCAAAAAGGCTGCCCCGGATATTAGCATCCTTGTCATTGGTGCAGGCGATATGGCCAGTGGTGGTGATGGCGGTTATACCTCTTACCGCTGGTTGCCCAAAATAAATGAAATGCAGAAAAACGCCGCCTTTAAAGCCGGGTGTGCTTATTGGGACCTTTTTAATATGATGGGAGGTGCTAACTCTATTCTTGTTTGGACTAAAAGAAATCTTGCAGTAACCAATGGGCATTTTTCTGCCCAAGGACAAGAAATTGTTGCTAACGAAATTGTGGAAGCTCTGATGATTGAATACAACAATTATATACATCAAAAGAAAAATAAAAACCTCAACTGATGTTACGTTCGTGGTATAAAAAAACAGCATTTTCTTTTTTACTGCTGGCAGTGACTTTACTGCTTGTATCCTCGGCATATATCAACCCTGTTTTTACAAAGAAAACAACAGACCCGCTGGTTATTAACCCGCAATATGTTGATTCGCTTATAAAATATCGTGCATATTATCCTTTTATTCGTTATGAAATTAATTTTATTGAATGGCAGAATGTTACTGCTGTCAGGAATTTTTTTCAGAAAGTGTCACAAACAGGCACAAGAAAACTGAAAATTCTCCACATCGGTGATTCTCATATTCAGGCCGACATACCTTCGGGATATATCCGTGAACGACTTCAGGAAGTTCTTGGTTATGGCGGAAGAGGCTTGATTTTTCCGTATAAGGCAGCCGCAACACATGCAGCTTATGATTATAAAACAAGTTGTACAGGAAAATGGGATTATAATAAAAGCATTCATCGCGACATTAAATACGATATGGGGCTTATTGGCGCAACTGTTTATACAAACGACAGCAATGCTTCTTTTAAGATTACTTTCAGAGAAGGATTTATACGTGAAAACTTTACATTAATAAAAATTTACTGTAAACAAGATTCACTGAGCTTTGACCTTAAAGTAAAAACAAATCAGGGAACTAGCCCGGTGCACATTGATTGTAATGATGTGAATTCCGGAAAACCATATGTGTCGTTTCAGATTTCAAATGCGACAGATACCTTAGAAGTGTTTGTTAATAAAACAGAAAAAAAACAAACCTTTTTTGAATGCTATGGGCTTATGATTGAAAGTAACGATGACAAGGGCATTTTATATTGCAGCACAGGTATCAATGGTGCCGGATATAGAAGTTTATTAAGGCAGAATGCTTTCGGGCAACAACTTACAGAACTGCAGCCAGATTTGGTAATAATTGATTTTGGCGCCAATGACTTCTATCGAGGAGCCTATAACGATAAAGACATGGAAGCAAACCTGGTGAAAATTATTGACATCATACAAAATGCATCCCCTGAAACTTCAATTTTAATTTCAAATGCCCAGAATATTTACGCAAGAAGAAAATACAACGTGCCCCAGTGCAAGGATTTTATGGAAATGACAAAAAGGGTAGCAGGCTATCGCAACTGTGCCTTTTATGATTACTATAATGTCAGCGGAGGAAATTTGTCAATGAATAAATGGTTGAAATACGGCCTGGCGCGCAACGACAAAGTTCATCTTTCCGCTCCGGGTTATTATATTCGCGGAGAATTATATCTGAATGCCATTTTAAACTCTTATGCTTGTTGGCTCCAAAATCAGGAAGAGGGCCTTATCGCTTCTAACCATGTTATTGATACGCTTACTTTAAAAAAGTATTTCAGTGAAGATATCAATTTTACAAAAGAAAACACCAAAACACAAAAGCCTGTTGCCTATAACAATGAAGAAGTGCTTGAAACAGATGATAACAATATCACATATTATAAAATACGTAGCGGAGATAACCTGGGCAGTATTGCAGAACGTTTTGGTGTTAAGGTCAGCCAGTTACAATACTGGAATGGATTGTCGGGGACTAAAATTATTGCCGGAGAAACTTTGATAATCTATAAGGGAGCAGCGAAGGCTACTCCACAAAACCCACAAAAAGAAAGTGTTCAGGGAAATAATAAAAAACCTGTTACTACAGCAACCCTTCCTGCAAATAAAAGAAAAATAGTGTATAAAGTAAATTCCGGAGATACCCTTTGGGCTATTGCAAAAAAATATAATACCAGTATCGAAATAATTAAACAGGCCAACAACCTGAAATCAGATAAACTGAGCATAGGGCAAACATTAATAATACCATAACGCGAGATGTTGAATTTTTCTTTTAACGATTTTTTGCTGAGCTTGCTTCACAACCCACTTAGCCCATTAACGTATCATTCGGTTTTGTTTGTAATATTATTTACTGTTTTTTATATTATTTATGTTTTAGTTTATAAGAATATCTCCTGGAGAAACATTATCCTGCTTGCCTTCAGCCTTTATTTTTATTACAAAATTAGTGGTGTTTATGTAATATCTCTTGTTCTTATTGCCAGCAGCGATTTTTTTATCGGCAAGCTAATGTTTGAGGCAAAAACGAAAAAATCAAAAAGAAACCTTTTATTACTTTCTTTGTTTATCAATATCGGCCTGTTGTTTTTTTTCAAATACACCAACTTTTTCCTGAATATATTTTTTGGTATTGTTACAGGGGAATCATCGCCAGTTGTGCTGGACCTTATAACCCCTATTGGAATTTCGTATTTTATTTTTAAAACGCTTTCATACATTCTTGATATTTACAAGAAAAATATCAGCGAACCCGAAAACAATTACATTAATTATCTTTTGTATGTTTCTTTTTTCCCGAATATATTATCGGGGCCTATACTTCGTGCCAGAGAGTTGCTGCCGCAATTTAAAAAATCGCTGGATTTGTCGAAAGAATTCATCAGCAAAGCATTTTTACTGATACTTATCGGGACTTTTAAAAAAATAGTTATCGCCGATTTTCTTGCGGTTAACCTTGTTGACAGGGTTTTTGTTTCACACGAGTATTTTACTTCCTTTGAATACCTTATGGCCGGCTATGGCTTTCTGGTGCAGCTTTATTTTGACTTTTCGGGCTATACCGATATTGTTATTGGGATAGCCATGTTACTTGGGTTCACAAGTACGGCAAATTTTAACAAACCCTTTCTTGCCCAGAATATATCGGAATTCTGGAGAAGGTGGCACATCACATTGTCAAACTGGTTGCGTGATTACATTTTTTCACCTATGTCCATCCGGTTAAGAAACTGGCGAAAAACGGGGCTTGTTTTTACGGTTTTTATTACGTTTTTGCTTTGCGGCCTATGGCACGATGCCAATTATACATACGTGGTGTGGGGCTCCCTGCATGGCCTGATTATGGGGTATGAAATACTTACCAGAGGCTTAAGAGTTAAAATTCAAAAAAGGGTAAACAAAAAAATATACAAGGCGCTGAGTATTTTTATTACATTTCACATTTTGATGTTAACATTTATAATTTTCCGTTCACCAGATATTTTGGTAGCATTTGACATGCTGAAACAAATTTTCACCGGAATTGATTTTTCTTTATCACTTCAATGGCTAGATTTGTATAAATTTACTTTCATTATGATGATTTTGGGCATTTTACTCCATTACACCCCCATGAGCTGGAATGTTAAATTTTCAAAAATCTTTTCCCGTATGCACTGGAGTTTTCAGGTTGTTATAATTTTTGTGGCAATCATTTTTATTTATCAGTTTTTTAGCACTGAAGCACAACCCTTTATATACCTTGATTTTTAAATTGATACCATGTCAGAATTTAAAATAATAAATAATCAGCACAATATTGCATACTATTGCACCCGGCATCAGTGTTTAACTGGAAATGCTGCGAAAACGGCCTTTATATGGATTGACCATACAGGAAAACGAGAGGTGTTTACGTTTGAGCAACTTGAAAAAGAAAGCAACCGTTATGCGAATGTATTATCGGGTATGGGAATAGAAAAAGGAGATATTGTTTTTACTTTTTTGCCCAAACTACCTGAACAATTTTTTGCTTTTCTCGGGATATTAAAAATACAGGCTGTTGCCGGGACATTATTTTCAAATTTTGGCGAAGAAGCGCTTTATGACCGTCTGAGCGACTGCGGCGCTAGAGTCGTGATAACAAAAAAAAGCCTGCTGAAAAAGATTTTACGCGCATTGCCACGTCTGGAAAAACTTGAATTTATTTTTGTCATTGATGAAGAAGAAAATAATGAAAAAGTTATAGGGCTTCCCAAATTGCTTGCCGGAGCATCTGAAACATTTACCATAACTCAGACGAACCCGGAGACACCCTCTGTCCTTCATTATACTTCAGGTTCAACGGGGAAACCCAAAGGCGTGCAACATATTCACAAGAGCATTCATACCCAAAGCCAGACAACACAGGAAGTCTTGTGCCTTAATGAAAATGATTTGTACTGGTGTACTGCCGACCAGGGATGGGTTACAGGAACATCCTATGGAATAATCGGGCCATGGAGCCTGGGCATTTCACAACTACATTATGGCGGGGCTTATCATGCCGAAACATGGATGAAGCTGATTGAAGAAGAAAAAGTTACAAAATGGTACACCGCACCCACAGCACTACGAATGCTGATGCGTGAAAACAAAACTCTTTTTGAAAAATTCAGCCTGAAACATCTTGAGCATATTTTTAGTGTCGGAGAACCATTAAATCCGGAAATAAATATTTGGGCTAAAAAAGTTTTGGGAAAGGAAATTTATGATACCTGGTTTCAAACGGAAACAGGCAGCATCATGATAAGCAACCGTCCGGGCATTGAAATCAAATCCGGCTCAATGGGAAAACCTGTTGATGATATTCATGCAGAAATTATTTCAGATACAGGAGAAATATGTTCTTCTTCTGAAACAGGGCATTTGTGTTTAAAAACTTCCTGGGATTCAATGTTTGTTGATTATCTGAACAACTCCAAAGTCTATAGAGAAAAATTTAAAAACGGGTATTATTATTCAGGGGATCTGGCTTTTAAGGACGAAGAAGGTTATTTGTATTTTATAGGTAGGAATGACGACGTTATAAATACGGCAGGGCATCTTATTAGCCCATTTGAAATTGAAAGTGTGTTGCTGGAAATCCCCGAGATTGCCGAGTCGGCAGTGATAGGCGCACCTGATGATATATTATACGAAAAGGTTGTCGCCTATATTCGGTTAAAAGATTTCCATTCGTGGACTGACGACCTTGAGCTGCGAATAAGGATATTTCTTTCAAACCGGCTATCTACCATTGCCACTCCTAAAGATATAAAAATTATTGAAGAAATCCCCAAAAATAAAAGTGGAAAAATAATGCGCAGGGTACTTAAAGCCATGTATAAAGGCGAAGACCCCGGAGATATTTCGACTCTGGAAATTTAAAAAACAATACCATGGATACATTTGATGAATTAAATAAAATTTTTTGCAAGGTGTTTTACGATGATGATATTAAAATCAGCCCTGAAACAACGGCAAATGATATTGACGGATGGGATTCTCTTTCTCATCTAAACCTGGTAGTTGCGGTGGAAAAGAACTTTGGTATTAAATTCAAAGACGAAGAGATAGATAAATGGAAGACAGTAGGAGAAATGTACAATTCTCTTCTTTTGCTTATTCAGCAGAAAAAATAAGAAGTGATTTATTAAAAGTAAATCAAAGCTTTTTACCTTCCGGCATTATAAAAGATATTTCATCTATCCAGAGTTTGCTGCCTACCTGGCCTTTACAGTTCATAAGGTCGTCCAGGCGGATACCCCCGCTGGAACATATTAGTAAAGTAATGGAATCGGGAGTCACGGTGCTATAATAAGTTAATGGCAGTTCTATATGTGTATAAGTAGTTACGGTATTTTTATATATAGCTCTGACAAGGGCAATGGTGTCTCTTTTGCTTTCTGTAGAATTAAATTTTGATAACAAAACAGAAATGAGGGCAGAGTCGCCGTTAACGGGCTCATATTTGTAATAACCATCAAAGGCAATTGGCCTTTTTGTATAAGGTTTGCCCACCCTGATGGTTGCATTGGGGATATCAAGGGAATCCGTTCCAATTAATCCGGGGATAAGTATGGGTTGCCCCATAGGGCTGAAACTTTTTGTTGTTAATAGTGCAGCATATTTTCCGGAATATGAATCCCGGGTGCTGTCGGCTGTTTGAGGGCCGGGGCCTCCTGCAGCAACAGGCAGGGTGTACAGATAATTAAGCGACCTTAAAAAATTCCCGGCCGGTTCCAGGCACTTAAAACCATTTCCATCATCCCAGTTCATCCATTGGTCAAGGCAGCCACCGGGAATATTTAATGTGCATTCCAACTTAACGGGAGGTTCTTCTTCGATATAATCAATGTATTTTCTGCATGAAGAAAATATGGCTAAAGAAACAAAAAAAACACAAAAAATAACCGTAAAAGAGTAATGTAATTTTTTCATTCTTACTAAACTTTGTAAACTATCTGAATAGATGTAACCCTCGGGGGTTCGACAGATATGGGCCTTAGTGAATATTCAGTGTTTAAAATATTGTTCATTAATACTGTAAATTTAAAATGTTTTTTCAGTTCGTAACTTAATCTTGCATCGAAAACAAAATCTCCGTCATGATGTTCCCTTCGGTAATCTCTTATACCGGTATCAAATAAACCCGGACGGTCGTTTTCATAGAAAAAGTTATCAATGTTGTACATAAATCCATAATATTTACCGCTGACCCCAAGTGAAAATCCTTTATACGTAAATTCCATATCAAGCTTGGCAAGTTGTTCAAAGCGGTATTTCAGAATATTTTCACGTGTGTCTGACGAGGTATTCATATAAGAAAATTCCCGTTGCAATAGAGTATCCACGTAATATATCTTGTCGGGTTCAAGACTGGTTGGCCGGGTAAAAGTATATCCGCCCATAACAGTCATTGAAAAATCTTTAGTAAACTTACCTTCTCCCATAAGGGTAATATCTATGCCCCATACTCGCGCATCGGCAGTGTTTAGGAATTTATAACCCAGATTTTTAGAAATATCATAACCCGAACTATCCGGTTTCATGTTTCTTCCCCAGAGCCCGGCATTAAATTCAACATAATTATCATATTCCTGCCAGAAACCACAGATATCAATAAAACCAACAAATTTTTTGATTTTAAACAATTGTTTGATGCCCAGCTCGGTATTCCAGCTGGTTTCTGATTTCAGGTCAGGATTAGGATAAATACCAAAATTGCCAGACATGGTAGAAATGTATCGTTCCCCTATACTTGGGAATCTGAAGCCCTGACCGAAGGAAGCCCTGATATAGGTTGCATTGGTAGCTTTTAAATTTACCCCAGCTCTGAAAATAGGCTTGTTGTCGGTGTAATCTGCCATTGTGTAATATTCCCATCTCACCCCGGCAGATACTGTTAAGCGCCTGAATAATTTCATTTCTCCCTGGGCATAAATAGCTATATTATCCGATGATTTTTCTCCAGCTTCACCAAAAATTCCCGAAAAAACCTTTCCGTAAGAGTATGCATACATATTCATGACTCCAACATTTATCACCGGGTCGCCTATTTTTGTTTTAAACATTTTAGAAAACTGGTATTCATTATAAACAAAATACGACATGGTTGACTGGTCGTTGCTGCCACCGCTGTTACAGTAAAAAAACCTGTTTTTTAACGAATGAGAAGCCCCTTTGGGTCCAAAATATTTTACATATGGATCCAAATAAAATTGGAAATCGGCAAAATTGGTTATGGCGCCGGGATATGAACGGAAAATGTTGGAGTCGGCATCCATCCAGAAAAAGGCTTGTGTGTTCTGAGAATACATGAAATTTCCATTTAATCCGTATGTCAAGCCTTCAAGGTGATTAGAACGAACTCTGGTTCCGAAATTAAGACGAATATTCTTTTCAAATTCACCCTTATCGTAATCGCCTGTAGTGTCATGTGGAGGAGCACCAATACAACCCGGATCTGAGAGAAAATTTCCGCCTATCACATAGTCAAAATTATTCACTCTGCGGGAATGTATAAAATTTGCCCCGAGAATTATGGGATTAAACCCATCCCAGGATTTTGTATATCGCCGTGGTGGCGTGCTGTAGATACCGCTATGCAAAGTAATTCTTGTTAAAGGCTTGTCTTTGGGATATGCCGTGCGGATGTTAATAGCTCCATTCAGTGCAGAAGAACCATAGGTAACACTGGAGGCCCCTTTTAACACTTCTATTTGTTCCACATCTTCCACGGGCAAAAAACTCCATACCGGGCGTCCGGCATCAGCCCTCATCATAGGAATTTCATCAATAAGTATCATGACACGGCTTCCCAGCCCGGAACTATACCCGCTTCCACCGCGGATTTGAGGTTCATTATCCACAATGGCAACGCCAGGAACAGACTCAATAGCTTTATCAAGAGTTAAAATGTTTTTATTTTCTAACATCGAGGGCTTGATAACCTCCATCGAATTGGTCGCATCTTCAAGTTTTTGTTCATATTTTGAAGCAGATACTACCGTAGTGTTTAATTCCGTAACAGAAACCTTCATCTTAATATTCAATGTTACAGTTTTCCCTGCTTTTGCGGTAATGGACTGAGAAATCTTTTCATAACCAATAGAGGAAAACATTATAATGTATTCTCCGGGTTTTACTTCAAACTGAAAATTTCCGTCCATATCACTGTTTGTGCCCCTTTGCTGGTCTTTAATACCAATGCTGGCAAAGGGTATAGGCTTATCTGTATCATCTTCCTTAACCGTACCTTTGATAATAGCGTTTTGCGATAATACTATTATCGGCAAAGCTGTAATAAAAAATAAAAAAGCGAAAAAAAGAATTTTTGTACGAAAAGTCATTTATATAGCTTAAGCAGAAATTAGTTATAATGATTAATGCAAAAGTAATAAATCTTACTGAACTGAAAACTTTTGGCTAAAACTCTGCCCGTTCTCAGAGACCACATTTGCAATGTAAATCCCTGCTTTAAAAACGCTTAAATTAATATAAGATTCTTTGGACAGTTGATTTAATTGTGAAGTATATATGGCCTGGCCACTGATGTTATAAATAATTACTTTAGCTTCAGCAGAATAATTTGCCGGCCTGCAAATCACCAAGTTATTATTTCTTGTGTAAATATTAATTTCTTCGTTGGCATTTTCGTTTTCAATACCATTAGGATTATAAATTAATGACAAATCATCAACATACAGGCTGTCTCCTCCGGAACCGCCTCCCGGGGTTTTGTTGGTGGTAAAAGTTATTTGAATAAAGTCGGGCGAAGATGCCGGCCCTGTATATTCAAAAGGAATGCTTAACCGTTCCCACTGCCCGTTCGTAGAAGCTACATGTTTTGTGGCAATTCCAACAACATGCGGTGCCGATGATGCGTCAATCGGGTCTTTGAGGTCATAAGTATCATGAATAATAGCCCTGATACGCGCAGAGTCAGTTCCTCCGCTGTTAGATGGTTTAAATCTTACCCAAACTACCAGAGAATCGGGATTGGCACCCAGAGCTTCACTGAAGGGTGTTTGTGCAGTATAAGTAATATTATAATTGCTGGGGTCGCTAGGAGTTGCACTACTCATGTTAATCTGTCCCGTGGTGAAATTCCCGTTGGCAACGATTGACATGATTTCTTTTGACCAGATGACACAGCTATAAGTCCCCGATGTCCCCGGCCTAGTGAGTGGCGACCTTTTTATTTGCTGTGATGCCAGATAGGAAAGAATACCTGAAGCTGTTTTAAAAGAATTCCATTCTAAGGGTTCTTCTGTTGCAGAACCAACATTTTCCCAGTCTTCAAATCCTGAATTATTTATCTGTGTTTGTGCATTTGTGAAACAGGCAATACCTGATGACAATAAAAGCGATAAAAATAATGCTTTGAACTTCATGTTTCTAATTTTAAATTAATAAATACTCTAAAACCGGGGCAAAATTACAATAAAATTCTTCTTTTTTATATAAACGGAATATACCTGTTTCATTGAACGTTTTTAAAGTACTGATAATTAGAATTGTGTAAAATTTTATTAACAAAATTTAAGATATTTAAGAAAAAAAACCTTTTCAATGGTTAAATAAAATAAATTTGTTTCAATAATAAATATAATATGCTGATAAAAACTTTTGGGAGCGCTATAATAGGTATAGATGCAATTACTATTACGGTGGAGGTTAACATTGACACAGGAATACAATTTTTTATCGTGGGCCTTCCCGACAGTGCGGTAAAAGAAAGCCAGCAACGCATAGTAGCTTCTTTTAAAAATAACGGTTTTAATTATCCGGGTAAAAGAATCGTTATTAATATGGCGCCTGCCGATATCCGGAAGGAAGGCTCTGCTTATGACCTCACCATTGCGCTGGGAATTCTTGCGGCTTCGCAACAGTTGAAACCGGACAATCTGGATAAGTATATTATAATGGGAGAATTGTCGCTGGATGGCAGCCTGCAGCCGATAAAAGGCGCATTACCCATAGCCATTGAGGCCAGAAAACAAGGATTTAAAGGGTTTATTCTTCCGAAAGACAATGCCCAGGAAGCTGCTATTGTGAACAACCTTGAAGTTATCGGCGTTTCTGACTTGAAGCAGGTAGTGGACTTTTTGAATGGCGATATTGAAATAGAGCCAATAAGTGTTAACACCCGTGATGAGTTTTATACAAAACTGAATGAATACGAATTTGATTTTTCTGATGTGAAGGGACAGGAAAATATAAAAAGGGCATTGGAAATAGCTGCGGCAGGCGGACACAACGTTATTTTTATCGGTCCTCCCGGTGCCGGAAAAACCATGCTGGCAAAGCGACTGCCATCCATACTGCCTCCGCTGAACCTTCACGAAGCTCTTGAAACCACAAAGATTCACTCGGTGTCGGGCAAACTGCCTAAAAACGCTTCCCTTGTTTCCGTGAGGCCTTTTCGTTCTCCACATCATACCATCAGCGATGTGGCTTTGGTTGGAGGCGGCAGTTTTCCACAACCGGGAGAAATATCTATGGCGCATAACGGCGTACTTTTTCTGGATGAATTGCCTGAATTTAAACGGACAGTACTGGAAGTACTCCGGCAGCCGGTTGAGGATAGAGTTGTTACCATTTCGAGGGCAAAATTCACTGTAGAATATCCTGCAAGTTTTATGCTGGTGGCGGCCATGAACCCCTGCCCTTGCGGATATTACAACCATCCGGAAAAGGAATGTGTCTGCGGTCCCGGTATTGTTCAGAAATATTTGAATAAAGTTTCCGGCCCCCTGCTCGACCGTATAGACATTCATGTAGAGGTAACCCCGGTTCCTTTCAGAGAATTAAGTAAGGCGCAATCTAGCGAGAAAAGTGAAGTTATCAGGAAACGGGTAGTATCGGCTCGCTCTATACAGGAGCAACGATTTAAAGAAATACAGGGTGTGTATTGTAATGCACAAATGAACACCAAATTATTACAGACCTACTGCCACATCAACGAATCGGGCATGATATTACTGAAAAATGCTATGGAAAAACTCAGCTTGTCGGCACGGGCCTATGACCGCATTCTCAAGGTCGCACGTACTATTGCTGATTTGGATGGCGTGGATGATATTCAGAATCATCATCTTGCCGAAGCCATACAATACCGTAGTTTGGATAGGGAGAACTGGGCGGGATAGATTCTTTTTATCCCAGCATCGCCACCAATTCAGCTACCCGGTTTGAATAGCCGAATTCATTATCGTACCAGCCAATTTCTAAAGAAATATTTTTTTTCAGTTACTTGTAATTAAAATAAAGTACGCTTGTATTTTATTAATTTGTAGATTATATTTGCCGTTAAGTAAATGTAAACCCATATTAAAATGACATAACTCTATATAAAATCATAAAAAGGCGTTAGCTTTTATTTGTGTTTCTGAAAATCGCCAGTTTTCAAAAACGACTACATGGATAATAAGTGTAACGCTCACGCAACGGCGTGGGCTTAACTTATTTGTAGTCGTGGGTGTCTGGCGATACCTCAGAAACGAATAAAGTTACAGTTCCACGCTTTTTTATTTTTTACCCCACAAATGATTTTGGAACTGAAACAGCAAAATAATGTTTAACTAAAAATTTAAAAAGACATGAAAAATTTAATTTATTTTTTTGTAATTTTATTTGCATTATTTATGGGATGCAAAAAAGAAACAAATGAAGCAATTGTTAATGTTTCAAAAGATTTGATTAAAGAAATGAATTACTATGTGCCGGATGTTACTCAGATTGAAACTATTGTTAGTAATTTTCAAAAAGAGAAAATTGCTTATCAGGAACATATTTCTGGAAATAAAGATTTGGTAATAATTGGCGATAAAGCCATAGATTTATCCATTTTCCTTATGGAGGCCGTATTAAATTTTGAAAGAGGAAATATTGAAGATACAACTTTAATTTTTGAAAAAAATGAAAAGATGGAATTTACAGTTAATACCAAAGGATATGATTATGAAGGAAAAATTTTGTTAGATGGTAATGATTTAATGATTAAATATATTGAAGCTGAAAAATTTGCTATTGATAATAATATTGATGAATACCTTAAATTTGTTAATATAACATTACAAAAAATTGAGAATGACTTAGCATATTTTGATGCAGAGAAAGTAGTTACAAAAAAAGGTTTGTTCGTGCTTGGTGAAGAAGAATTTGATGCAAATACAGTACCGGTAATGGCAGTTGATCCCTTAATATGTGCTGGCTACACTTCATCATTGCCTGGTTATAAGCTAATTGATCAAAAAATTTTCACTCAAAATTATAGCTCTCCGGTGTGTATAAATGGAGGAAGTATTATCTATTATAATTTTTCACCGCCACATTTTGCTTTATGGGGTAATACGTTTGTAAACGATCCTGTCCTTGGAACGGGAACACTTGGAAACTTAGGATTAGTGTTTGATGTCAGTGCTCAACACGTTTGGCCAAATTCATGCTTAGATTATACTAAGCTCAATCAATATTTAAATGGTGCAAGAAAAATATACAAAAGATGGATGGAGACATTTCCTTCAAATTTAACAGTTATTGAATACAGGATGGAAAAATATAAAGAGCATATCTTAATTGACGATTTCTACTATATTGCTATGCCTATAAAATATACAACAGCAAATTGGTATTGTACTGCTATGAATAATTAAAATTTCAACATGAGAAACATTGTTTTATTTGTTGTGATTATTTTTTTATTTTTTAACGAATTGTATTCGCAATCAAATTGTTTTATTAAGAGAATAACCAATAACGAATACGACAATGTTTCTTTTTCAATTAAAGAAGGTATAAACAATAATTATTATTTAATAGTTAGAAAACAAGATTTTATCACTGGAATAAATTCGAAAAAATATATTTATCAAATTGATGAAATTGGCGATATAAAAGATAGTATTTTAATAGACTCAATTCTTGGGAAAAAGAACTCAACTATAACCCCAATAATAAATTATCAAAATGCTTTTCTTTATTATAGTACATTATCAGATAACGATTACCATTATCTTTATGTTTCTGTTTTGGATACTAATTTGCAGGTTCTAAATGAAAAAATTATTGATACATTATTGGTAAATGAATGGGTTATGGATTATATCTTGTGTTATGATGGATCACATGTTTTTTTAACAGCAACAAATGAAAATAGCTCATGGTGTTACAACATATATAAGTTTGACTCTGTTTTTAATTTAAATAAAAAATTTGACAAGGAATATTGTGATGGTTATAATTCCAGTATTGTTTTTATTAAAAAGGATAGTACTTATCTGATTACGACAAGAAATTGGATTGTAAAAACTAGTTACGATTTCAGTTCTTTTGATACGGTAATTAATAGATGGCAAACTGAAAATATATTTACATGGTGTCAAACAAAAACTTATAATGATAGTATTTATTTTGAATCTGCAATTACTAGCGGCGATATTAATTATTCTTTCCCGGGCTTTTATGCTCGCAAGATAAATGCTGAAATTGTTGACACGTTTACTTTTTCAACTATTTATGAAAAAAATGACATAACACAATTCAAGGATTTTTATAGTTTTACAACACCTGACACATTATTTTATTGTTCGAATGCTTCTTCGGTTTATTTTGACGAGCAGGGTTTGAGCGGTATTTTAGTTGTTAAATTTAATATGGATAAAAATGTTTTTTGGCAAAAATATTTTGGTTTTGATGGCAATTATCAGGTTGGTAGTATTGAAGCTACGTCAGATGGAGGTTGTATTGTACAATGGAGTTTCTGGGACTGGATTAATTATCCTTCATATTCTTTGCAGGGAGATATCGTTTTAATAAAGACAGATAAAAACGGCAACGCACCTGTTGGGATGAATGAAAATGTTTATGTAAGTGAAAAACAAGTATTGGTTTATCCTAACCCCGCTCAGAATATTATAAATTTTGAAACCGGATTATACAAGGAGCTTTCTCTGGAAATTTATAGCCCGTCAGGCATGTTGTTGCAGAAACAACATTTAAAACAAGGTAAAAATGCTATCACTATTTCCAAACTTAGTCAGGGAGTATATTTTTATCGTTTAATAAAAAACAAGCCCTTAGAGAGTGGAACTTTTATAAAAATGTAACACTAAATTTACCCCAGCATCGCCACCAATTCAGCCACTCTGTTGGAATAACCGAATTCGTTGTCGTACCAGCCAATAACTTTTACAAAATTCCTGTCAATAAGCTGCGTAAGTTTTGAATCGAAGATGCAGGAATGTTTGTTCCCGATAATATCCACACTCACTATGGGGTCGGTGCAATATTCCATGATGCCTTTCAGGCTTGTTTCCGCAGCATTTTTCATAGCAGCATTTATTTCTTCTTTTGTTGTTGGCTTTTCAAGTTCACATGTAAGATCCACAATGGAACCATCTGGTGTGGGAACGCGCATAGCCATTCCGTCAAGCTTTCCGCTGAGTTCAGGGATAACCAACCCTATTGCTTTAGCAGCGCCGGTGCTTGTGGGAATAATAGAAATAGCTGCTGCGCGCGCGCGGCGCAGGTCTTTGTGTGGGGCATCCAGTATTATCTGGTCGTTGGTGTATGAGTGAATAGTGTTCATCAGCCCGCGACGGATGCCGAAATTATCGTTCAAAACTTTTGCCATGGGCGCCAGGCAGTTTGTGGTGCACGAAGCATTACTCAGAATTTTATCGTCTTTGCGCAAAGCCTGATTGTTTACACCAAGAACAATGGTATTGTCAACGTCGTCTTTTGATTCAGAGGGTACGGTAAGAACAATTTTCTGTGCTCCGGCATCCAGATGTTTTTGCAGTTTTTCCCTTTTGCGGAAAACTCCGGTTGATTCAACAACAACATTCACGCCCAGGTCTTTCCATGGCAGCAGGGCAGGATCTTTTTCGGCAAATACCCGGTATTTTTTTCCGTCAATTATTAAATAATTTTCTTCATAAGACACCTCACCGGCATATTTTCCGTGAACAGAATCGTATGTAAATAAATGCGCCAGGGTTTTTGCATCTGTCAAATCGTTAAGGGCAACAACATTCACATGGTTCATCTGAGCCAGCGCCCGTAATGTAAGCCTTCCTATACGGCCAAATCCATTGATTGCTACTTTTATTTCAGACATAATAATCGTTTTTATTGAGTTACTAATTAAGTCACAAAATTAGAATTAAATCGGATAATGAAGAATAAAAAAAGGAGGAAAAACCTCCCTTTAATTATTTGGTTATGGTGTAGTGCATTTTTAATGGAAAAGAGTAACTGTTCCCTTTGTTTTATGTTTTATATATTTTGAGTCAAGATATTCAATAATATAAACATAGGTTCCTGTTTCCACCGGGGAGTCGTTGTATTCTCCGTTCCAGCAATCAGTTATTGACTGGCTTTCAAAAACCTGTTTGCCCCAGCGGTCATAAATACGCATTCTAAATCCTTCTTCTATGATTCCATATCCCTGAGCGCAGAAATATTGATTTTTCGGGTCATCATTGGGCGTGAAAGCATTCGGAACATAAATGGCATGAGTAGGTATGATGCGAACGTACTGTGATGTGGTGTCCACGCATCCATGGTTGGAAGTAACTACCAAAGTGACAAGATACGTGCCTGTATCTTCCATCTGAGGAAAGTTGTAATAGATATCTCCGTAATAATAACAATGCGTGTTGTTCTGGGCAATACTGTTGTACCCGTCTCCAAAATCCCAGTACCACTGAGTGATATTTCCCAGAGAGTTATCAAAAAAGCTGAAAGTAGGGTCAAGGATGGTTGTGAAATTTTGCGGCGAAGATGAAAAAATAGCTACAGGTTTGGGGTAAACAACAATATATCCGGGTTTTACAAGTGTGGTGGTATAATTTCCAGGATTGGTAATTGTTAGTGTAACGTCATAGGTACCCGGGTCGGTATAATAAGCAATGGGGTCTTCTTCGTAAGAAAAAGTATTGTTTCCAAAATCCCATACATAAGTTGCCCCCGGTTTCACGCGGGAAGATAAATCTGTAAACTGTACAGTCAGCGGTTCACAGCCTGCTACAGGATACGCTTCAAAATCTACAACAGGATAAATAGGTATTACAATAACGGTAACATTGGCTGAGTTCTGACAGCCGTTGGCATCGGTGCCGACAACCATATAGTTGGTTGTTTCTCCCGGAGATACCACAGGGCAGGGTAAGGTGTTTTGTCCTGACAATGAAACGTCCATTGGATTTGAAATCCATGAATAAGAAACTCCGCCACTCCCACACAAAACCGTTGATTCTCCATCATAAATAGACATAGGGTTTGCTGTTGCCGTTATTGTCGGCAAAGGATTTACAAAAACCGTAACAGAATCTACAGCATCACATACATTGTAAATTGTACAATAATAAGTTGTTGTTACAGCAGGTTGTACCGATATCGAAGGCGTTCCCTGGCCGGTATTCCACAAATAGCCTGTCCCTCCAACAGCATTGAGATTGGCCACATCTCCCGCACAAATGGTAACATCCGGACCGGCATCTGCCGTTAATGAGCCCACGGTAATAGCAATACTTTCTGTTGCTGAGGAACTGCAAAGATCCGTAACAGTAACATAATAAATTGTTGAGGCCGGCGGATTAATGGTTGCCGAAGAAACATTGCCTATACCGTTATCCCAGTTATAATTGTACGGAGGGAATCCTCCACTGGCATTTACCCATATAGTAGCAGGGTCTCCACAGATAAGCGTATCGTTCGAAGAAACAAGAGAGACAGGAGAATTGTCAATAATACTAATAGGAATATTTGAATTGCCTCCGCAAATAATGGTTTGAACATTGAAAATAACAGTTTCTGTCCCTTCAGTAAGTC
>JALOBU010000036.1 GCA_023228145.1 Bacteroidales bacterium
TCGCTTTTTTTGACATGTTTTTAAATACAAAAAAAGTTATATGAAACGACTTTCATATAACTTTCTTTTAAAACTACGTGGTAAACGATTTTAGAACTTCTTACCAACTATTTTTGGCCTATATATCGACATTTTTAACTTTTAAGAGAACCTCGTAAAAACAAATAGATACAATGATGAAATTGATTAGTTAAAAGATAAAATAGATTTCTTAATAATTTCTACAGCTTCATAAATCTGTTCTTCAGTGATAACCAATGGTGGTGCAAAGCGAATAATATGACCGTGCGTAGGCTTTGCCAGCAGGCCGTTGTCGCGCATCTTCATGCAAACATCCCAGGCTTCTTTTCCATTCTTGGGTTTTATGATAATTGCATTCAGAAGCCCTTTCCCGCGCACCAGCTCTATCATGTCTGAGTCAATCTTTTTTACTTCTTCACGGAAAATTTTTCCTAATGTTTCAGCCCGTTCGCAGAGGTTTTCATCTTTCACCACCTGCAGCGCTGCCACGGCAATTTTAGCTGCCAGGGGGTTGCCGCCGAAAGTGGATCCATGTTCGCCGGGTTTTATAGTGAGCATGATATTGTCGTTGGCAAGTACTGCCGAAACAGGGAATACGCCTCCCGACAAAGCTTTTCCGAGTATCAGTATGTCGGCTTTCACATTTTCGTGGTCGCAGCACAGCATTTTTCCGGTGCGGGCTATGCCGGTTTGCACTTCGTCGGCGATGAATAATACATTCTTAGCTTTACATAATGCATAGGCTTTTGACAGATAGCCTTCATCCGGCACAAAAACTCCGGCTTCTCCCTGAATAGGTTCTACGAGGAACCCGGCAACATTGGGGTCTTCGAGGGCTTTTTCCAGCGCGCTGAGGTCGTTATAAGGTATTTTTACAAATCCTGGTGTAAAAGGCCCGAAATCCTTGGTCGCATCAGGGTCGGTTGACATGGAGATTACCGTAATAGTTCTGCCATGGAAATTGTTTTCGCAGCAAATAATTTTTGCCTGGTTTTCGGGTATGCCTTTCACTTTGTAAGCCCATTTGCGACAAAGTTTGAGCGCTGTTTCATCGCCTTCGGCGCCAGTGTTCATCGGCAATACTTTATCGTAGCCAAAAAATTCAGTGATGTACTTTTCATAAGGGCCAAGACAGTCGTTGTAAAACGCACGTGAAGTGAGGGTGAGGGTTTTAGCTTGTTCCAACATTGCACCTATGATTTTCGGGTGGCAATGTCCCTGGTTCACGGCAGAATAAGCCGAAAGAAAATCAAAATATTTTTTCCCTTCCACATCCCACACAAAAACGCCTTCTCCTTTGCATAAAACAACGGGCAGGGGATGGTAATTGTGAGCGCCATATTTATTTTCCAGAGCTATGGCAGCCTCTGTTGCACTTAATGTTTTTAATGTTTCGTCCATATATTTTTTGTTTAAAATGTATTCTGATTTGTGTACAAATATAGTAAATTAGCCCGATGGAAAATATCCTCATCCTAAAATTTATTTGTATTTATTAAAATTAAGCTATGTATCAGTTTGATGGTCAGCTAAAAAAAGGAATCAACCGGCAAGGGTGGACTTATATTGATGTGCCGGCAGAGATAAGCATAAAATTTAAAAAGACAGGACGCATTCCTGTCAGCGGCTCTGTTGATAAGGTAAAATTCCGCACTTCTGTTTTACCTAAAGGTGACGGAACATTTTATTTTTTTGTGAGCATTCCTCTGCGGCAAAGCATAGGCAAAAAGGCCGGTGATTATGTAACGGTGCTTATTGAAGAAGATACTAAACCAAGAATTGTTAACGTACCAAAGGATATTTTTGAGGCACTTTCCACGAGTGATTTAGCTTTGGCAACATTTAATAAATTTTCTTATTCGCATAAAAAAGAACTGATAGAATGGATAAACGAAGCCAAAAGAACTGAAACGCGGCAGAGAAGAATTGCGAAAGCTGTTGTTATTTTGGAAAGTTATAAGAAAAGAAGGTAACAGTAAAACTTAAGTAAAGCTTTTAATTTGTTTACACTTTTGATTATTGCCTTTTAAAAAACAATCATTTTTGTACAATAAAACTTACATTGTAAGTTCTGTTACTACCGGAAATTTGAATGAAGTAATATCCTGCATGAAGGCTTTCAGTGTTCAATACTAATAAATTATTTTGTTGTATGGAAAAGGCACAATCAAAGTGTTCGCCAATAATGTTGTTTATGGTACACTGAATATCAAATATTTCTTCAGGTAAATAAATATTAAGTTTATCAGAAGCAGGGTTTGGGTAGCAGTTGATTTTTTTATCATAATCATCATAATCCTTTATTCCTGATGTTTGTGTTACATATATTGCATCCCAGCCTAAATCCTGAGTGGCATTGTCGGTAGTAAATTTCAGAAAGCATCTGTTCCCGGTGGTAGTAATGGATTCAGGTATATTGTGTCCGGAAAATGTTCCCAGCAATGGAGCCGATGCATTTTCCCCGTCATAAATATTCAGTATATCGTGGCCTTCTTCTGTATCAAAAGAGGTGAATGTAAGCATGATATTTGAGCTTGTTTCGGGTGCTATCAGCCATTCACAGTCAGTGTCGTTCCAATAATATGAATATTTGCTTCCGTCATTAAAAACTCTTGAATCTTCTGTAAATACTTTTTTACCTATACAATATGGATAGAAATAAGGCACGGCATCCAGAACAGCAGCTTGGTTGTATGAAAAATTTCCTCCTGAAGAATTTAAGTTGGATACATAAAAGTATCCGTTTGAATAACCACCCCAACCCCAGTTCACATGAAAATAACAGGAATCCAAATACCCATCAAAAACAAAAGCATGGCCACCATCGGGTCCTGAGCCACTGTAATAAATAGGTTGTTGCATTTCCAGATTATCAATCAGCATTCTGTTCCATTCGTCGTTCTGATAATTATCCTTTTCAGCATACCTACTGCGGGGAGAGAAATTAAAATAAGTTTCAAGAGCTTGGGCAACATCCTGGGAATTTGCTCCAGAGCTTGCAGAGGAATAATTCATATTAACTGAAACACCACAATGGTATATCAAGGTGGAAATGGCCTCTTTGCTGGCTGTGTTGATAGTATTGGTCATGGATGCCCAATCGTAATAGGTTGATTCAAAATCGGCACCGATATTCCCGTAACCCCCATGATTATAAAAATACGAGCCAATTCCATGTTCGGGAAATTTATAGTAGTACATGATTTGCGCCATTGCCGTTGCCACACAGCCAGCGTAACAATGGCCTCCGGGTCCGCTGGGATGAGATGGGCAATGATAGTTGTAGTTAGTTCCCTGGTCCCATTTGCATGTTAACAGTGGGCTGATACCTTTGGAATGTCCGCTTTTAAAGTTTTGCCCGTTAAGTAAATACTGCCATGCGTCCATATTGTTTTGAAGCTGACTGTTGTCGTATTTATATTTACATTCCTCCGATTGTTTGCTGAGCCACCAGGTAAGAGCAGGAGGGATGTTTTGAATATCAAAAGGCTCATCAACAGAAAACCCGATAATAGGAAAATTGCTGTCATCATAAGCAACGATAACAAAACCATTCAGCCCGAAATTAAAAAGATAATATTTTGTTTCTCCTGTAATTTTTATCTCATGGGAAACAACATAAGCTGATTTTCCGGCAGGCAGTGAATTGAAACCTGCTTTAGCATAGAAAAAGTTTTCAGCAACTTTTTTAGCAGTGTTTAAATCAACAGGGTTTGCAAAAGAAATCCAGGAAACACATGAAAACAGGGATAAAAAAAGAAATATTTTTTTCATATAGCAAGTTTTTAATTGAAATTAAATTATCACAAGGTGTTAAATATTGTGTGCAAATATACATACAAAAAATAAATAAAAAAAAGTTTTAGAAATTTTCTTTAAGTGAAATAAAAAAGTTTATTCCGTGGGCTATTATACCAGAACTGTATGTCCTGTACAGGTCAGTGATATTTTCGATGCCCGCACTGGTTGATAGTTTCAGTGAACTGGCACATCGCCTTAAAATTTAATGTGTACCATTGTGAACACCCTGACAGGCTTTGCACTTCGGGTTATCATTTGTTACCGCCAAGTGTAGGAGATAGACAACGACATAGAAACATAGAAAAGTAACCCATTGTGACAAGATAGAAAAAATAAATATTGACAAGAACAGAGAACTGACCTGTCTACATGACAGGCAGGCACACAAGCCGACTTAATGCTTTTTAATTATTCTGATAATAATAATTATCTTTGCACAATTGAATTTCACTGTGTGAAATGTAAAGTATTTGGAATATTATTGATTCTTTGCTTCGTTGCTCCAGTGGCGACAACCTATATTATTCTTAAGTATCAAAAAAAACAAGTTAGAAGAGAAGTCAAACGGAAATTGATTGCCGGAATTGACAAAGAAGAACTTGTATTATTAAAGTTTACCGAAGAAGAAAAAGAGACCCAATTAAACTGGAAACACTCAAAAGAATTTGAGTACAAAGGTGAAATGTATGATATTGTGGAAACCAAAATTGTTGGCGACACTACGTATTATTGGCTATGGTGGGATTATGAAGAGACCAAGCTTAACAAACAACTTAGCCAATTACTTTCATTTGCATTGGGACACAACCCCAAGAACCAGGAAAACCAAAAAAGATTACATAATTTTTTTAAATCACTCTATTTCTCAGAGGATGAAAGGAAAGAACCGCTTGTTTTTTTTGAATTAAAAAGCAAGTTTCATTTCGGTCAAAACTTTTACCTTTCAGTTTTCCTCACTCCTCCAGATCCGCCCCCAAAAAAAGTTTAATAATTAATTTTTGGAATTCGTCTGCTTTAAAATATACAAGTGGACTAAAATATTTTTAACTTTTTTAAACAAATTACAATGAGAATATTTTTTGCATTGTGGTTGTTATTAGGTTTGGTATATACTGCCCGATCCCAAATAATAACTATCACAGATATTGAATCAGGTAACCCTATTGAGACAGTCACATTGATAAGTGAATCGCCTAAAGAAGCCACAACAACTAACGACAAAGGGCAGGCAGATATATCCCTGTTTAAAGAATCGAGAAAGATAACAATTAGTCATTTGGCTTACAAACCAGCTGAGTATAGCTATAAGCAACTTGAGTTATTAAATTTTAAAGTTGAACTAACTACTAAAATACTCTCTTTACAAGAAGTATCTGTTACTGTAAATCGCTGGGAGCAAATGAAGATAGAAACGCCAAGCAGGGTTACTTCTATTAATCTGAAGGAAGCATCGTTTCAAAACCCGCAAACTGCTGCCGACCTTCTTGGAACCAGTGGTTATGTGTTTATTCAAAAAAGTCAGCTGGGAGGAGGTTCTCCAATGTTACGTGGCATGGCCACTAATCGCGTTTTGCTTGTTGTTGATGGTGTGCGTATGAACAATGCTATCTTTCGTTCGGGGAATTTACAAAACGTAATTTCATTGGATGCTAACGCATTGGAAGGCACAGAAATAATTTTTGGACCGGGTTCTGTGATGTATGGGAGTGATGCCATAGGAGGAGTAATGAGTTTCGAAACTTTAAAACCCAAATTTTCTCTTAATGATAGTAAAAAACCTATGTTAACTGGAAATGCTATGACCCGCTTTTCTTCGGCTAATACTGAAAAAACTGTACATTTTGATATGAATGTGGGATTTAAAAAACTGGCATTTGTATCAAGCTTCACTTATGCTAACTATGGGGATTTGCGCTCTGGTTCTGTGGGTGGAGTTCCTTATTTTTATCGTACTAATTATGTTATATCATACGATAATAAAGACTACATGGTTCCTAACGAAGATTCTACATTACAGATTGGATCTAAGTACAGTCAGATTATCTTTATGCAAAAGATACGTTACCAGCCAAATAAATACTGGGATATTGACTATGGATTTCATTTTTCTGAAACATCCAAGTACAATCGTTATGACAGATTGTATGTAATGCGTACAGACGGGCCTTATAAAGAAAAATTGCGATGGGCCGAGTGGTATTACGGACCACAAAAGTGGCAGATGCATCGTTTAGGAATTACATACTCCAGAAAAAATATCATATTTGATAAAATGCAACTTATTGCTGCCTATCAATTTTTCGAAGAAAGTCGTTATGACCGTGAGTTCATGTATCGAGAGTTAAAAATGCAAAAAGAAAATGTGGATGCATACTCAATAAACCTTGATTTCGATAAAAAAATCAATGATAAAATTACCCTTTATTACGGTTATGAGTTTGTACACAACACCATTCAATCCGTAGCATCATTAACTCATGTGGAATCCAAAGAAGTAGTTCCCACTGTTACTCGATATCCTGATGGCTCTAGCTGGCAATCCAACGGTGTTTATTTAACAGCAAAATATAAAGTACATAAAAAATGGCTTATAACCGGTGGAATCCGTTATAATCACTTTTTAATCAAAGCTGATTTTGACACAACCTTTTTTCCGTTTCCATTCACAGATACTCGGATGAGTTCGGGGTCCATAAGTGGTAGCTTAGGATGTGTGTTTACGCCCACTGAAAATTGGCAAATATATTTGAACGCTGCCAATGGTTTCAGGGCGCCGAATGTTGATGACATGGGAAAGGTTTTTGAATCTGTTCCCGGATATTTGGTTGTACCAAATCCGGATTTAAAACCTGAAAAAGTGTACAATCTGGAACTCGGAACTGTTAAGTCATTTGGCACATTTTTAAAGTTGGATGCTACCTTTTATTATACCTGGTTAGTAGATGCTATGGTGCGTAAAAATTTCACATTAAATGGCGATACATCAATCAGGTATTTAGGCAACAAAAGCAGAATTCAAGCCATACAGAATGTAACCAAGATAAATGTTTATGGAGTTCAGGCAGGTATTGAATTTTACTATAAAGGTTTTGGGTTGAGAAGCTACATCTCCTATCAAAAAGGGGAAGAACAAACGCCAGATACACTGGTGTTTTATCCTTTACGCCATGCTGCGCCAACCTTTGGAAGCACTCATCTGACTTACGAGTACAGAAATAAATTTAAAGCCGAATTTTATGTGGTTTATAATAGAAAAATGGATTATAAAGATCTGGCTTTAACTGAACGCACAAATGCTTCATATGCCCGTGATGAACAAGGAAGAGCTTATGTTAAGGGATGGTACACTTTAAATTTCAAGTTAGCGTATTTTCCAAATCCTTTTATTGCAATTACGGCAGGTATAGAAAATATTATGGACTTAATGTATCGTCCTTATGCATCAGGTATTAATGCACCGGGCCGGAATTTAATAATCTCTTTAAAATTTAAGTTTTAATAACAATTTAAAAATCGTAATATGAAAAATAAAATCACTTTAATAATAATTGTGTTGCTCTTCTTTTTAGGATGGAGTAATATTGCTCAAGCACAAAAAATTGCAGCAGGAGGCTGGCATTCTGTTGTTGTATGTAGTGACAGTACGGCAAAAGCATTTGGCGAAAATGCCACTGGTGAGTTGGGTAATGGTACCAATTCTGACAGCAACATACCGGTTTCTACCGGGCTGACAAATATAATTGCTGTTTCTGCTGGTGGCGACCAACTTGAAGCACATTCTATGGCTTTAAAAAGCGATGGAACCGTTTGGGCCTGGGGTAGCAATTTGTATGGACAACTTGGTAATGCAAGCACAACTAATACAAACACACCTGTTCAAACTCTCTTACTCACTAATATTATTGCTATTTCCGCCGGTGGATGGCATTCTGTTGCCCTTAAAAATGATAGTACAGTTTGGACTTGGGGCTGGAATATGGACGGGCAATTAGGCGATGGTAGCACTAACGATAAAATTATTGCAGGGCAGGTTCCCGGCCTTACCGGAATTACCCAAATTGCTGCCGGCACTTACCATGTACTTGCACTCAAAAATGATGGAACGGTTTGGGCATGGGGCGACAATATTAGCGGTCAGATAGGAAATGGAAGCACAGGAACTGATGTAAAATCACCCGTGCAAGTGTCTGGGTTAACTGATGTTGTGAGTATATATGCAGGAAGGTTTTTTTCGCTTGCAGTTAAAAATGATAGTACCGTTTGGACCTGGGGCGAAAACCTTTATGGACAACTGGGTGATGGAACGAATAACGACAAAAATATCCCGGTGCAAGTTAGCGGACTTACAGGAATAATTCCGGATTTAGTTGCCACAGGTGCTTTTCATTGTATGGCAGTAAAAAATGATAATACTGTATGGGCTTGGGGTAGAAACACCTATGGCAATTTAGGCGATAATTCTGTTACACACCGTTCATTACCTGTTCAAATGATTGGAATGTCCGATGTTGGCGGTATGGCAGCCGGAACCAATTTTTCCATTCTATATAAAACAGATGGTACTTTTTGGGGATGCGGCAGAAATTTGAGTGGTCAATTGGGCGATGGCACTTTTAATCAACATAATATACTTACACAATCCAATGGCGTTTGTCCGATTATTTTGAGTGTTGAGGAGGACCGCGTCAATAATTTTGAAATTAACGCTTTCCCTAATCCATCAAGTAACGGAGTTTTTCTTTTAGACCTTTCAGTATTAAATAGAAATATTTCAGAACTTCAAATAGATATTTACGACATGATTGGTAAAAAAGTTTTTAGTAATAATGTAAATATAAAGACAGACGACTCTTCGATTTTTATTGATATATCCGAACAAACTGATGGTATTTATTTTCTGAATCTTCAAACAAACGGGTTCAGAGTTTCCCAAAAACTTATCAAACAATAATTTATGAAAACTTTAAAATTTTAAAAAATGAAAACAAATCTTTTAAAAAAAATAATTTTGATATTTACTTTAGTTTTATTAGTATCTTTTTTTTATAATCAATCCTACGCTCAAAAACTTTCTGCCGGATGGTCACATTCACTTTTTTTATGTAATAACGGAAATACCGTTAATGCATGGGGCGCTAATGCATTCGGACAGCTTGGTGTTGGTGACACCATTGATAAAACCCTGCCTCTCACGGTAAATGAGTTGACCGGTGTAATCTCCATTTCTGCCGGCTACCAGCATACACTTGCATTGCGAAACGATAGTACTGTTTGGGCTTGGGGTGATAATACCTACGGTCAGCTTGGTGATAGCTCGAACACAAGTAAAAAAAATCCAATCCAAATACCCGGGCTTTCAGGCGTTATTGCTGTTTCAGGTGGTACAGCCGGTTATCATTCTTTAGCTTTGAAATCTGACGGAACCGTGTGGGCCTGGGGAAGAAATACAGATGGTCAATTAGGTGATGGAACCAATAACAACTCAAATGTTCCTGTTCAGGTATCAGGCCTTGCTAATGTTATTGCTTTAGGCGGTGGTGAGTACCATTCCCTTGCTATTAAAAACGATAGCACCGTATGGGCTTGGGGTAAAAACAATAAAGGGCAGTTAGGCGATGGAAGCATTGTTAATTCAAATGTTCCTGCTCAAGTAAGCGGAGCAGTCGGAATGATAGCTATTGCTGCCGGTCGTTATTTCTCAATGGCTTTAAAGAGTAATAATACTGTTTGGGCCTGGGGTGAAAATCAATATGGACAACTGGGTAACGGAAATACAACAGACAGCTGTGCCCCCGTTCAGGTAAATGGTTTAACAGATGCCATAGCTATTGCCGGTGGTGCATTTCACGGTATTGCAATAAAAAATGATGGTACTGTGGTTGCCTGGGGTAGAAACTCATACGGTAACTTGGGGGATGGTACTACAGACAATAGTTCAACTCCTGTTGATGTGTTATCTCTTTCTAATGTTACAGCCATAGCGGGAGGCACTAATTATTCGCTGGCAATGACATCAGACAACAATGTATTTGCATGGGGTAGAAACGCTAATGGACAATTAGGCGATGGCACTTTAACGGGAAAAGATGTACCCGGAGAAGTTCAATCATTATGCCCCGAAATAACATCACTTAATCCAGACAAAAAAATATCTGCCGGTTGGTCGCATTCTTTTTATATATGTTCAAATGACGGCACTGTAAATGGATGGGGCGCAAATTCTTTCGGGCAGGTAGGAAATGGGGATACTATAGGACAACTATCTCCTGTCTGGGTTCCCGGATTAACCAATGTAAAATCAATAGCTGCAGGATATCAGCATACACTAGCGCTAACAAACGATAGCACTGTCTGGGCTTGGGGCGATAATACTGACGGTCAGCTTGGTGATAGCACGAACACAAGTAAAAGAAATCCAATCCAAATACCCGGACTTTCAGGCGTTATTGCTGTTTCAGGTGGTACAGCCGGTTATCATTCTTTAGCTTTGAAATCGGATGGAACCGTATGGGCTTGGGGAAGAAATACAGATGGTCAATTAGGTGATGGAACCAATAACAACTCAAATATTCCTGTTCAGGTATCAGATCTTGCAAATGTTATTGCTATAGGCGGTGGTGAATACCATTCCCTTGCTATTGAAAGTGATGGCACCGTGTGGGCATGGGGTAAGAATTCAAAAGGTCAATTAGGTAACGGAACTATAGCTAATAGCAATGTACCTGTTCAGGTAACCAATGCAACCAACTTCGTTGCATTGGCAGCCGGACGCTTTTATTCCATTGCGTTAAGAAACGACAGCACTGTTTGGACCTGGGGACAAAATGAATATGGGCAACTGGGCGACGGAAATATAACAGACAGTTATATTCCTGTTCAGGTAAGTGGTTTGACAGATGTAACAGGTATTGCAGGAGGAGCTTTTCATGCTATGGCTATAAAAAGCGATGGAACAGTAGTATCCTGGGGTAGAAACTCTTACGGAAATTTAGGAGACGGAACCACAACTCACAGTTCAATACCAGTTAATGTAAGCAATCTTATAAATGTAGTAGAACTTGCCGGTGGAACTAATTATTCGCTTGCATTAACCTCAAATGATTCATTATTTGCTTTCGGTAGAAATCCCGAAGGACAGCTTGGATTTGGCAATAATAACGATGCTCATATTCCAACTGCGGTTGATTCTTTGTGTCCTTCTTCAGTTGGAATTACTGATAATTCAATAGAACCTGAAATTTTTGTATTTCCAAATCCTTCAACGGAAGGCATATTCCATATTTCCAACGGAACCATTGTGTCTCATATTGTTGCATATGATATGCTTGGTAAAATTGTATTTGAGGACAAAATGCCTGAAACATCAAAGAATATAATTGACTTGTCAAATCAGCAAAGTGGTATATACATCTTGAGAATGGAGTCAAATAATAAAATTTATAATCTAAAGCTAATAAAACAGTAAAATTCTTTTAATAGAAAAGCACATGGTAAGCATTAAAGTTGGAAATATAATTTTTAGTTTGCCATGTGCTTTTTTTATTTATTCATATTTTGAGCTAAACAAATCAATGTCATAACGGACTTAATTCCTTCTCAATTTGCTAGCAAATCCTCCGCGGAAGACAAAAGCCCCACCAGCCAATGCATAAAGTAAAATTGTTTTAAAATATGCCATCACTTTTTAAATAAAAAACGTTGACACAAGAGCCGACAGAAAAGAAAACAGTCAAACAACAATGACACGAAACATGATGCCTCCAATGGCATCGTTACTGTAAATCACAGAACCTGACCCGAATTAGATTTATGCTTCTTCCACGCAAAAGGGTCAAGAGATATTACATTTTGTATGTTACCTGCACGGAAAATTGCAGTATTCATTCTGATTCCATAAACAGTATAGAGAAACCTGTTATGAAAACATCCTTTACTCCTTTGATTGTAATGTTTTTGTCAGGTTTATATATCTTTGCAATGATATAATTCCGTAAAAATTATGAATACAAATGAAGTTTTATCCGCTTGTGGTTTATTTTGCCAGGAGTGTGAATTTTACACAGTAAAGTGTGCGGGGTGCCATAACATTAAAGGTTCAACATTTTGGGCACTTGAGATGATGCCGTCCAAAGTTTGCCCATTATACGATTGTAGTGTTAATCAGCGCAAATACCGTGACTGCGGGGACTGTTCCGAGCTTCCCTGTTCGTTGTTTCTGCAGATGAAAGACCCCAATAGCTCGGAAGAAGAGCATCAACACATGCTGAAGGTACGAAAAGAAAGACTCAAGAACAGATAGAAATTTTTTTTATGCATTTTAACATCCCTGTTTTTATCCCTCATCTGGGATGTCCTTTTCAATGTATATTCTGTAATCAGAAGCACATATCAGGAATTCTCAAAGCCCCTGAGGCTGATGATATTGTAAAAATAATTGAACAAAAACTTTCAACCATTGATTATAAAACCTCTGATGTGGAGGTGGCTTTTTTCGGTGGAAGTTTCACCTGTTTGCCAAAAGCAGTTCAGGAGAATTATCTTGGTGCTGTTCAGCCATACATTACTGAAAAAAAAATTCATGGAATCAGAATTTCAACAAGGCCTGATTTTATCACACCGGAAATACTGCACTTTCTTATGAAATATCGCGTGAAAGCGATAGAATTAGGCGCGCAATCAATGGATGATGGAATTTTAGCTGCAATTGGACGTGGGCACACAACTACAGATGTTATAAGGTCTTCACATCTTATAAAAGAACATGGCTTTGAATTGGGGTTACAGACAATGGTTGGCTTACCCGGAGAAAAAATTAATAATGTAACAAACACAGCAAAAAAAGTTGCAAAACTAAAACCCGATACGGTCAGAATTTATCCTGTACTGGTGATAAAAAACACTGAATTGGGAAAAATGTACAATCAGGGTACGTATCAGCCTTTATCTTTGGAGTCTGCAGTGTATTTTGTAATGGCAGCCATGGAAGTTTATAATGAAAAAGATATAAATGTTATCAAAGTGGGGTTACATCCTTCTGAAGAGTTGCAAAGTGGTAAAAGCCTTGTTGCCGGGCCTTTCCATCCTTCATTTCGCGAACTTGTACTGACAAAAATGTGGGCTCTACGACTCGAAAAACTTATGATGCCCGAAAAAAAACCGATGAATAAAAAACGGTGTTTAACAATAACTGTCCCGTTTTCAGAATATAATAATGCCATAGGATACAAAGCGGCAAACAGAAAAAAACTCTCTGAAAAATATGCGAAAGTCAGGTTTTTACGTTCAGAGACATTAAAAAAAATGAATTTTGAAGTGGATTATCATTGACAAGCGCATTTCTGAAAAGGCTAAAGAAAAACTTAGACGTTTTGGACAATTACTGGAGTTCGAAAGTAAAGGAATAGTGTATGATGGCATTAGTGGCCATCCGGATATATTTTTTTGCCAATGCGGCGGCAAATTAGTAATAGCTCCAAATACTCCCGTTTCTTTTATCAAAACCCTCCAGGATAATAATATTTCATTTGTTTTTGGTGAAAATTATTTAAATGTAAAACATCCTGATACAGTTTATTATAATGCTGTTATTTCAAGTAAATATTTAATTCATAATTTGAAGTATACAGATAGTAAAATTATCGAATTATGTTCAGAAAAGATACAGATTAACCTGTCACAGGCTTATACCCGTTGCAACCTTTTTAATGTCGGAAATGATTTTTTTATCACCTCTGACCGTGGTATTGAGAAAACATTAATAAAACAAAATTTACAAGTCAAGTTCGTTAACCCTTCGGGTATCATATTACCTGGTTTTAGAAACGGCTTTTTCGGTGGCTGTTGCGGATTGGATAACAACAGGATCTTTGTAAACGGTAGCCTGAATTTATTGAAAAACAGTAAAATAATTATTGATTTTATTTATGATGCCGGACTTGAAATAATAGAATTACATGAAGGTATGTTATTCGATGGCGGAGGAATACTTTTTATTGATACATAAAAATTTTTGCCGTTAAACAGTTAAACAGTATTTTTGACAAAAATATTTTTTTATTGAAACTCTCCGTAGTTATAGTTAATTACAATGTAAGGTATTTCCTTGAGCAATGTCTTCACTCCGTTTTCAAAGCAGGACAGGACATAGATATGGAAGTTTTTGTTGTTGACAACAATTCGGTTGATGGTTCTGTGGATATGATTAAGGAAAAATTTTCTGCTGTAAAACTTATTGAGAACCATGAAAATAGGGGCTTTGCTCGTGCTAATAATCAAGCCATCAGGGAAAGTTCTGGAAAGTATGTGCTATTACTCAATCCCGATACGGTTGTGGAAGAAGACACTTTTTGTAAAACGATAGATTTCATGGAAACTCATCCTGATGCAGGAGGCATGGGTGTTAAGATGGTGGACGGTAAAGGACGATTTCTTCCGGAATCGAAAAGAGGGCTTCCAACACCTTCTGTTGCATTTTATAAAATATTCGGCCTTTCAAAGTTGTTTCCAAAGTCACCAGTTTTTGGAAAGTATCACTTAGGTTTTCTTGATAAGGACAAAGAGCACGAAATTGATATACTTTCAGGAGCTTTTATGATGCTGAGGCGAGATGCTCTTAATAAAACCGGCTTTCTGGATGAAGATTTTTTTATGTATGGGGAGGATATCGATATATCATATCGTATAAAAAAAGCAGGATATAAAAATTATTATTATCCCGGAACAAGAATAATACATTACAAAGGAGAAAGCACAAAAAAAAGCAGCATAAATTATGTGTTTGTATTTTATAATGCTATGATTATTTTTGCCCGCAAGCACTTTACGCAGAAAAATGCCCGCTTGTTTTCCTCATTAATACAGCTTGCTGTTTTTTTAAGAGCTTTTATAGCTCTTGCTGCTCGTTTTGTTCAATGGATATTTCTTCCTTTGATTGACAGTATTATGATTTACACGGGCATTTTTTTTATTGCTAATTACTGGGAAGCGCATGTGATTTTTATTAAAGGTGGCTCTTACCCCATTGAATTTTATACGATTGCCATACCTGCATATATCATAGTTTGGCTTTTCTCCACTTATTTTAGCGGAGGATATGATAAGCCCATCCGGACATCAAAAATATTTCAGGGTTTGTTGATAGGAACTGTTTTAATACTTACCATTTACGCTTTACTTGGCGAAGAAATGAGATTTTCCAGAGCTCTTATTTTATTGGGCTCTGCATGGGCACTGGTTTCTATGCTTTGTGTGCGTTTTGTACTAAGCTTGCTGAAAGTTAAAAGTTATAGTTTGAGGGGAAGCAAAAATAAACGATTTGTAATTATTGGGGATGAAATTGAAGCATTGAGGGTATCTGAATTATTGAAAAAAACGGTTTTTTCGCCCGGGTTTATAGGATTAATAAACATCGAAGATAGCTTCTCACAAGAAAAAGGTTTTGTAGGCAATATTTCACAACTTGCCGATATAATTTATATTTATAAAATTGACGAAGTTATTTTTTGTTCAAAATCTCTGCCGCCTCAATTCATCATTGATAAAATGTCAGATTTGCAACATGCCAATATTGATTTTAAAATAGCACCGCCAGAAAGTATGTCGATTATCGGCAGCAATTCAATCAATACTAACGGCGAGTTGTATGTACTTAATATAAATACTATAAGCAAAGCATCAAATAAAAGAAATAAAAGGCTGGTTGATGTTTTATTTTGCCTTGGCTTCCTGGTGTTTTACCCTTTATTATTCGTTTTTACAAAAAATCCTTTGGGATTTTTTGTAAATATTTTTTCTGTGTTTTTTGGTATAAAATCCTGGGTAGGCTACCAAAATATCAGCAAACCAACCATGGAACAAAAATTACCGCACATACGCCCGGGGGTTCTTTTCCCTGTGGATTCTATTAGAAAGCAACACATTTCTGATGATATTGCAGGGAGTCTTAATATTCTATATGCAAAGGATTACAAAATACGAAATGATGTAAACATCATTTTAAAGGGCTTTAAAAATCTAGGCAGAAGATAAAAAAAATAGTCTGATAATTCATGCCTTAAAAAGCCTTTGCAGCAAAAAGACCAAGCATTTCGTATTGATGCAAATTGAATAAATATGAGAATTAATAAAAATCCTTATTTTCAGGTGTCGAAAATTCCGGATCATTGAGATTCTTAATAAAATCAAGGGTTTCCAACATGGGAAAAATCAAAATTAACATTAAAAGCTGTAATTTTGGTTATGACTCCACTTTTGTTTTTCTTCTTTCTAACACATGTCCAATGATATTTTAAATCATTCTGGACACCTTTTCCAAAAACAACTTTTAAATATTAGCAAAGGTTTTTACGAGAAAAAACCAACTAATTTGAAAAGTGAAGAAGTCTGGAGCATATCCTACATCCTTTTTTACACAATGAATTTTATAACCTTGTTTATAACTTCTGTAAATTTCTTCTTTTAAATAGTTCAGTTTTTTTATTTTTGCCAGCCATGATGGTGTTTTAAAGATTTTATAAATAACATTCAAAACATTGAGAAAGGTCTTCATTCTTATTTTGTTATTGGTTTTGTCATCCAACATTATCGCACAAAGAACTCAAGAAGCCTCGGGGGATGAAAAGATAGCAAAGCAATTTTTTTTATTCGGCGATTATTATACGGCTTTGAAAGAATATGAGTTTCTATATGCCAGAGATTCAAGCAATTCCGATTATTATTACCCTCTTGGTATTTGTTATCTTAATACAAATATTAATAAATTAAAAGCTATTCCCTTGCTTGAAAAGGTTACTTCTCAGAAAGACTTTGACCCCGAAGCTATGTACGAATTGGGTGTTGCTTATCAGGTGGCATATCGTTTTGAAGAGGCCATTGAGTGTTTTAGCAAATTCAAACATCTATTAAGCAACGGCAAAGACCCAAATTATATCTCTGCTGATCGTCAGATAGAAATGTGTGAATCAGCTATAGAATTAGTGAAACACCCGATTAATGTTACTTTTGAAAATCTTGGCCCCAGGATAAATTCTCCTTATCCGGATTTTAACCCTTATGTAAATAAAAAAGAAACCGTTTTGTATTACACTTCTAAAAGACAGGGCAATATCGGCAACCTTCAAGACTATGACGGTTATTTTACTTCCGATGTTTTTATGTCGGAAAATATGTATGGGGCATGGACTAAATGCAAACGACTTGCCGGCACTATCAATACCCCGTTGATAGAAGAAACCGGGGGGCTTTCCGCAGATGGCTCTTATCTTTTTTTATATTGTGACAACCTCGACATAAAAATGCAATTGTGTCTTTCGGTGAAACAGGGCAAAAGCTTTCAAAGACTGATATCTTTGGGGAACAATATAAATCAGCCGAAACAAGGTGCAAATGCAGCTGCCGTATCATCCGATAAAAAAGTTTTATTCTTTTCTTCTGCTATGGATGGTGGGCAGGGTGGAAGCGACATTTATATGTCAAAACTACTGCCTTCAGGACAATGGGGCCCGGCAGAAAATATAGGCAAAGCTGTTAATACTTCTTACGACGAAGATTATCCTTATCTGGCACCCGATGGCAAAACGCTGTATTTTGCTTCTCTTGGATATAACAGCATGGGTGGATTTGATATCTTTAAAACAACATGGAACCGCGAAAAAAACACCTTTACGGAGCCTGTTAATATAGGTTATCCGGTGAACACTCCCGAAGACAATACGACTATTTCTTTTACCGGTTCGGGAAGATTTGCATATATTTCAGCATTGCGCAGTGAGGATACGTACGGCAACCTGGATATATATCGTGTGATATTTAACAATGTCAAACCCGAATATACCACTATAATAGGTAATATTACTGAAAACGACTCTTCCGATATTTTCGAGGTATTCACTAAGAATTTAAAACAGGATATTGACTCATTAGTTATTAAAACTACAGATACAGGGTTTATAAAATTACATAACATCAGCGATTCATTAATTAATATCTACAAATTAAACCTTGATTTTCTCAGGGGAAGAGCACAAAAAGGCCCTGCTATAAATATTGAAGTTTACAAAGCGTCAGATAACTCACTGGCAGGTATATATAAACCAAACGCACACAATAGAAAATTCATCATGATACTTACTCCCGGAGAGTTTGTTGTAAAAATCAATAGCCCTTATTATGAAGATTTTAGCGAAACTATAAAAATAGAAAACAGGGAAATACCCGTTAAAGAAATTACTCACACCTTCCGGTTACAACGAAAGAAATAAATCATGAAGCTGAAACTCAACAAACCCATAGCTTTTTTTGACCTGGAAACCACAGGTTTAAGTATTGCCACCGACCGTATTGTGGAAATATCCATAGTACGCGAAAGTACCAATGGCGTAAGGGATATCAAAACTATGCTTATCAACCCCACAATACCCATTCCGCCCTTGGTAACAGCCATCCACGGTATCGGCGATGATGATGTAAAAGATTGCCCGACCTTTGCCGACATAGCTCCCGAACTGAACCATTTCCTTGAAAATTGCGATTTAGCAGGGTATAACTCAAATAAGTATGATATTCCCTTATTGGTTGAGGAATTTTTGCGTGCAGGCATTGAATTTAACCTTGCAGGCAGAAGATTTGTTGATGTGCAGAATATCTTCCATAAGATGGAACAACGGACGCTTAGGGCCGCCTACAAATTTTACTGCGGAAAAGAAATAGAAAATGCACACTCGGCCGAGGCAGATACCTTGGCAACATACGATATTCTGTTGGCGCAGATTGAAAGATATCAGGATGCAGATTATGTTGACAATCATGGCAAAAAAAGCAAACCTGTTGTGAACGACATACAGGCACTGCATGACTTCTCATACAAGTCAAATAATGTGGACCTTGTAGGGCACATAGTGTATAACGAAAAAAATGTGGAAGTATTTAATTTTGGTAAGCACAAAGGAAAGCCTGTGGAAGAAGTGTTTCAAAAGGAGCCTTCCTATTACGACTGGATGTCAAAAGCCGAATTCCCGCTTTCAACAAAAAGGGTTATCAACGCCATCAAACTCAGAGGGTTTAATAATTCTTCGGTAAAAATAAATCCCAAATGAAAATTATTTGCATAGGGCGTAATTATCACGACCATGTCAAAGAAATGAACATCGGGCTTCCCGAAGAACCAGTATTTTTTATGAAACCCGATACCGCTGTAATAACTCGTAACAGGCCATTTTTTTATCCCGAGTTTTCTTCAGAAATTCATCACGAAGTTGAAATAGTGTTCCGTATCTGCAAGGTAGGCAAATACATACAGGAAAAATTTGCGAATACCTATTACAAAGAAATTGCCATAGGGCTCGATTTTACAGCTCGTGACTTGCAGCGCGAAGCCATCAGCAAGGGGTTGCCATGGGAAAAGACCAAGGGATTCGATGGCTCAGCCCCATTAAGTCTGTTTGTTCCTTTATCAGAAATTTCGGGTATCAAAAACTTGAATTTCTCACTCAAAAAAAATGGAGAAACCGTTCAGAAGGGCAATACTGCTGATATGATTTTCGGTATTGACAAACTCATATCGCATATTTCGCAGTTTATCACATTGAAAATGGGCGATTTGATATTTACCGGCACTCCGACCGGCGTGGGGCCGGTAAAGATAGGGGATAAGCTCACGGCTTATATTGAAGATAAGAAGATGCTGAGTTGTAATATCAGATAGAGAATTAAGCATGTCTGTTTTCTGCACGATTTTTGTTAGTTTGTTTAAAAATTTTTCGATGAAAACCATAAAGTTATTCGTATTTAATTTTATCTTCATGTTTTTCGTTTTTGAGGGAATGGCTCAAAGCTCAGGCGATTGCAAATTCGATATTGATAAGGCAAATGCTCAGGGCAAACCCATGAAAAAAATTAAAACAAGACTTACAGGACTGGATAATTTTTACTTCATTATTGAACGTAATGACACAGCCTACACTCTGACACTGAACATATGGCTGAGCGGAACTATGCGTGGTAGTATTGAGAAACAATCAGCTGCCACTTTTTTGCTGTCAGGAGGCGAAGAGTTGGTATTATACAACCCGGAAATTGCAAAGCCCATACCTCATTATGGCGACCAGGCATGGACAGAGTATTCGCCCTCATATCCCATATCAGCCGATGCTCTTGAAAATTTAATAACAGTCAAACCACTTAATGTTAAACTTAAAGCCGGAACCGAAGACGTTTACAGGGAATTTAATCAGAAAGACAAAGAAAAGATAAGAGATATTATCCGTTGTATTACCAAATGATCTCTGCCGTTGCCTAAACCATTATAGCTCTTTCAGGCAGAGGTTAATTATTTTTACAACATCTTGTATTTCATCTTCAGTGATTGTCAAAGGCGGTGAAATACGAAAAGCCGTATCGCAAAAAAGAAACCAGTCGGAAATTATACCATGTTCCACTCCGAGTCTAATAAATTGTTGTATTTTATTACAATCTGCCAATTCAACAGCCATTAATAATCCCTTATACCGTATTTCTTTTACAAATTTATTATCTTCAAGTAAAGAATAAAATAAATTAGCCTTACTATCTATTTCTAAGTCTGTTATGTTATTTTTTAAATACCGAAAAGATGCCAGTCCGGCAGCACAACAAACCGGGTGCCCGCCAAAGGTCGTAATATGACCAAGAGAAGGATTATGGGTCAGCGATTGCATGATATTTTTTGATGTTACAAATGCCCCTAAGGGCATGCCGCCCCCCAGGGCTTTGGCCAAAACTAAAATATCAGGCACCGCGCCGTAATGTTCAAAAGCAAAATTTTTCCCTGTCCGCAGTATGCCCGTCTGCACCTCGTCAAATACCAACAGCGCTCCGGTTTCATCACATTTTTTACGCAGTTTGCCAAGATAATCATTCTGGGGAAGTATGATTCCTGCTTCTCCCTGAATGGGCTCAACAATCACGCAGACAGTTTTTTCAGTGATGTGCGGGATGTCATTTTCATTATTAAAATCAATAAACCTGATATCAGGTAAAAGCGGACGGAAGGGCTGTTTCAGCTTTTCATTTCCCATGATACTCAGTGCTCCCTGAGTGCTTCCGTGGTAAGCATTTTTACAGGCGATAATTTCCGTTCTGCCTGTAAACTTTTTGGCAAGTTTCATGGCGCCTTCCACAGCCTCTGCACCGGAATTCACAAAGTAAACATTGTTGAGTTGTGGGGGCAGGAGGGAAGTGAGAAACTCAGCATATTGCACTTGCGGCGACTGTATGAGTTCCCCATATACCATCAGGTGGGTGTATTTTTGAATTTGTTCGGCAAGAGCCTTTTCCACTTCAGGATTTTTATGCCCTGCATTACTTACCGAAACGCCCGAAACCAGATCAAAATATTTTTTTCCATCGGGGCCGTAAAGAAAAACACCTTCGGCATGAGATACCTGAATGCCTAATGGAGAGGGAGAGGTTTGTGCCAGCAGCTCATAAAAAAGACTATGCTCTTGGAACATAAAAAAAGATTTTTACTTGTTATTTTAACAAAAATACCCTATTTTTATAAAAAAATAAGAGAGATGGAAACAAAATTAGTAAACATTAAATCCACAAATTATTCTGCTGCGTTGCTAATTCGCAGCAGACTGGAATTTGAAGGTATTGAAACTTACCTGGCTAATGTCAACCTGATACAATCAGATATTGCCACAGGTGTTAAAATCCTTGTCAAGGACAGCGATGCCAAAAGAGCTTTGCAAATCATCAGGGAAGCAGAAAAGAAACGCCCGGGTAAAGAAGTAGCAAAATCACAGCCTATAACATTAATAATATGCCCTGTGGATTTCTCAAAAGATTCTCTCAACGCTTCTTTTTATGCTTTGCAATTGGCTGCAAAAATCAAAGCGGAAGTGAGGTTTCTGCATGCCTGTTATTCGATACAGCCAATGGCACATGTGTTTCCCGATGCCTTCAGCTACCAGATTAGTATGGGTAATATTTTCAATGATCAGAAGCTGAACGTAAAAGATGGTATGAAAAAATTTCTGGTGCTGATAAAACAATATATCAAAGATGAAAAACTTCCGGATATAAAAATAACTTCTACCATAATTTTTGAAGACCCATTGACAGCAATACCACGATATTGTAAAAAATTCAAATCTGCCATGCTCGTTATGGGGACTAAAGGTATTGGCAGGTCACGCAATTTGCTGGCCGGAAGCATCACGCTCCGCACCATAGAAAAGGTCAGTCAGCCTGTGCTGGTGGTTCCCTTAGCTTACAGAGCTTCACCCATAAGACACCTGAACAATATGTATATCACGGATTTTGACGACAGGGATTTTAGCTCTTTTAGAAAACTGATGAGCATTATTAGTATGTTTGAAGTGGACATAAAATGCATTCACATCCAAAAAGAGAAAGAAAAAATCAGCGAGATAATGCTGGAAGAGCTTACTGAGCATATAAAAAATGTTTACAGCGACTACAATGTAAGCTGTCAGTTGATTGGAAGTAAAGACATCTCAAAAAGCATTAACCGTTTTGTTACAACAAATAAAATAAACCTGATAAGCCTTAGCGAGCAAAAACGGAATTTCCTGTTCCAGCTTTTCAGCAAAAGCATCATTAAAGAGATCCTGTTTAAAGTGGATGTGCCAATGCTGGTATTCAAGTATTAATTAAGCTTTTTTCTGCTGCAGTATTGCTTCGGCACGGGCGGTAAGCAGGTTTTTTATTGGCTTAAAATGTTCCCTTATTACAGGCCATCTTTCGGGGAAAGTTTCCAGCATCAGTTTTACAATTCTGTCGTCATAAAGCTTTATCGAATAACTGATAGCTGCAGCCGTGATGGGTTTTTTGAATGAACTTCCCACATTTTTGCCGGTAAGTTCCAGTTGTTTTTGTCTTGTAATGAGAGCAGCTTCTTCGAGACGATCGAGAAAAGCTATAGCTTTGTGATACATACGGCTAAGAGATTCTCCCTCTTTAAGAGGAAGGATAGTTTTTTTGATGTCTTTGAGATTCAAGTAGCAGGCATCAATAACGATGTTTTTTTCCTGCCTGCCGGTATGCATTTCTGTCAAAAGCGAGGCTGCATTCAATATTATTTCGTTCAGGTCGTGAATTTCTCCTCCGTATTTACTGATTTTTTGTATGGCGTCTTCGGTAAGTGTATAAATATACATGCCCGATTCCACGCTCAACTCATCAAGAATTTTCCTGGCATAATTCAGGTAAAGAGAGGCGGTGGCTTCTTTATACTTTTCGTTTTCTTTGTTACTCTCTTTAAGATAATTGAATTGCTTTAGTATTCGTTCATTGAAGTTCAAAAACGAAATACGCTCCTGGCAGCGCAACGACAGCATGGTTTGAATATGATTATGCGTAAGCACGGCAACAAGAGATTTGTTTTCCTGTCCAAGGGAAACGCTGGTGTCGCTAACAATAAAATTACTCTGGTTTTCTTTCAGAAAAATGTAAATAAGGTCGCTTTTGCCGTCATGTTCACTGGGAAAGGAGAGGCATAACACGCTTCTTTGTAATTCGTCAAAGAGTTTAAGTTCTCTGATGTTTTCTTTTTGTTCTGCAAAAGGCACTTCGCTTTCAAGCAGCCATTCGTATTGCTTGGGATTTGTCCTTAGTTTCGCAGCCTTATTAATTGCATCTTCATCGGGAGATAGTATTTCTTCGTGAGAAGTGTCAGATGGGTTGTTGATGACAGCAAATACAAGACCGCTATTTTTTTCCGAAAAATAAACATACATTATTTTCCTGATACCGCCTATAAACATATACAGCTTGCTAACCACATAAGGTAGATCGGAGATGTTGAACAACGTTTCCGTTTTCATTTTTAAGTAAACAAACTGCAAATATAATTAATTAGTAAGTAAAAAGCAAGTTTTTTTAAGTAAATATTTAAGTATAAAATTAATTACTTAATGGATTAAGTGTTAAAATAAGTATCAATTTAAATACTTTATTTTACTTAATTTATTATAAATTAGTATTTTAGAATTAATTTTGTATTAATAAAATATTTGATTTAAAGCCAGAAAATAAATAATAACCTTAAACAATTAAGTATATGGAAATCTACAGCCCTTATCGCAAAAGTAATACAAGTTTTGCTTCTAATACTTTAAAAATTACTCCTGTTTCGGATAAACAAGAAAATGAAAAAACAATAAACGATTTTAGAGAATTAGATGATTATGAAATGGGAGGAAGCATTAATATAAAATTCGAAAATGTGGTTAATGAAGGCACCGTAAAAAGGAAAAAGAAAAATATTAACACTTCCCGGTTTTTTAAAAGCTTCTTTGGATGGATTTTTGGAGTCTTCAAAGGATTTTTCGAATACGAAGAAGTAATGTAAAACCCATTAATACAAAAAGGGGATAATCGCCTTTCTTTTTGATGGGTAATCACAAAAATTATTCTTATACCAGTGGTGGTTGGATACAGCCCTTGGCAAGAGATTTACAATAGTCCAGACACAAAATGACAAGCCGGCCAGCGACCAGGATAATATGGCAAATCCCACCCATTCCAACATTTCGCCAAAATAATTCGGGCATGAAATAAAACGGTACATCCCTCCGTGAGGTATCTGATAATCATGAGAATTTTTACGAATATTGATTAGTATGTTATCGGAATATACATGGATGCTGAAGCCTGCAACAAACAAAACCAACCCGGAGATAAACCTTGGGTCGCTGAACCATTCTGTGCTGTAATCTGCAAAAAATCCAAGATAATAGCCGTTGAAAAAAGCATTGAAGGCATTAAACATGATACCAAAACTCATCACGGCAGCAGGCATCATTTTTCCTTCGGTTTTCAGACGGAACGGAAATATCAGGTCGCGGTAAAAGTAATGCATCATCCAAAGGGCGTATATAAAAAGGCATACTGTATTTCCGGTGTTGTTGCCCATAAAGAAAAAAAGCGAAAAAACCAGCAGGGGAGGAGCTTCCATAATTATCCATCCCAGGCGGTTATTGATAAGTGCGCCCCATTTTTTGCTGATAAATTTACCATAAGGGGCTGTGATTTTAAAGAGCAGACCGAAAATTATAAGCCCTATCAGCATCCAGGCAATAATGAGTTGATTAAAAAAAGTTTCTGATATCATTTTTGAAAAAAAATTATAAATAAGAGTTCTCTTTAAACCAGATAAATGCATCGTGAATGCTTTCATAGAGTTCACGATAAGAAAAATTCAGTTCTTTGCGGGCTTTTTCAGAAGAGATGTCCGGATGGCTGCACCGGAGTATTTCAATTGTTTGTCTGTTAAAAACTACTTTAATTTCTTTGTTTAGTAAAGGCCTTACTATGGGCACTGAAAGCTTTGCAAGCCATAACGGGCAAATAAAACCCGGGGTTTTTACTCCGCAAACCTTAGCGAAAATTTCGCCAAACTCCCGTATACAGTGCCATTTACCCGATAGCAAATATTTTTCACCCGGGCGTGCCATCGTAATTGCATTGACAGTGGCCGCAGCCACATCGCGTACATCCACAAAGTCGTAGCCTCCGTTAACCAAGGCAGGAATCTTTCTATGGTAAAGATTTAGCATGGTGCGACCAATGAGCGAAGGCTTGTAGTCGCCGGGGCCAATGACAGAGGTAGGATTCAGTACAACGGTTTCAAATTTACCGCTGTTGGCTTCCCTGACCAAAACTTCAGACATTGCTTTGGTTTTGTCATAAATAAATTCAGAATCAGTAACAAGCGGGCGCAGCTCATCAAGGGGTTTATCTAATGGAAATGCATTAAAAGCATGTATGGAACTGAAGTGAATCAAGCGTTTTACACCATGCTGAAGGCATTTTTTAATGAGGTTTTTTGTCCCTGTAACATTGGTTTCATAAACGGCATTGTCATCATCAAGGTTCACAGAAATGTATGCAGCCATATTGATGACGACATCCACACCTTGCAGAAAAGCATCCAGAGTTTCAGGAGCGGTAAGGTTGCCTTTAAATATATGAACGGGAAGTTTGCTGAAAGACCTGTCGTCGCGATATGACAATACATTGATTTCAAAACCTTTTTCTATCAGTAACGGGCATAAGCTGGCCCCAACGTGTCCACTCGCTCCGGTAACGGCAACTTTCATGTTGAATTTTTTGCGAAGATAGTTTTTTTTTAAAAAAAGAAGAGCTTATTGTTTTGACCTTGAAATTAATTAGTGACAAAATACGTAACGCCCGGAGGCTCCACGGTGATTGAAGCAAACGACACACTGATAATTATCTCAGACAATCCCGAAGAGCTTGACAAAGTGAGCGATTGCCTTATTAAACCCTAAACAGCTTATATCGGGGTGGCAGCATTTTGTTAATCTTTCCCTTTGTTGATTTTATCCAGCAGGCGGTATTTTTCCTGCCTCATCTTCCATCTTTCCCTGGCAAACTGCTGCATATCTGCAACGGTGTCTTTCTCGTCAATAATTTCAAACCCAAGGAGTGTTTCTATGATGTCTTCCATGGTAACTATCCCATCCATTCCTCCATACTCGTCCACAACAACGGCTATGTGTTCTTTTTTTTCAAGCAATAACTCCCAGGCTCTGAAAAGAGGCATAGAGTCGGGCATAAAAACGATTTCCCTTTTCAAGTCTTTCAGTTTCAGGCCAACATTATCTTCGGCAAGTTTTTCGAAAACAGTTTGACGGAAAACATAACCCGTAATATGTTCATCGTTTCCTGAATAAATAGGTATTCTTGAAAATTTTAAATACTCCTTATTCTTCAGGAAATCGTTGAGGTCCATATTTTCATCGGCAACGGAAACCACCACTCTGGGAGTCATAACTTCGTGTGTTTTTATAGTTTTCAGGCGTATCAGGTTTTGAATTATTTTATTTTCTTTTTCGCCAAATACACCTTCATCGGCTCCAATGTTTGCCAGAGCCGAAATTTCCTCCCTGCTGGTGGTTTGTTCTGTGGATTTGCTTGAGATAATCCTTGTAATATATGATGAAATGATAACCAGAGGATAAGTAATAAAAATCATAAAGCGAATAACAACCCCGGCCATGTTTGCAAATTTCCTCCAATACTTAGCGCCAATGGTCTTTGGTATTATTTCTGTCAGCACGAGTATCAGAATTGTCAGTATGGCCGAAACCAACCCGAAGTAAGCTTCTCCAAAGACTTATGTCGCTTGTGCACCAACACCCGCAGCACCAAAGGTATGAGCAGCCGTATTCAGAGAAAGGATAGCCGAAAGCGGCTTGTCAACATTTTGTTTAAGTTTTTTAAGGTGTAAAGCTCCTTTTTTCCCTGATTTCTCAATGACCTTTAAAAAAGTATAAGGTGTTGATAGCAATACTGCTTCCATAATTGAGCAGATAAAGGAAATAATAAGAGCCAGAAATAAGTAAAAAAGAAGTAGTGTCATCCATACGAATTTGTCGCACAAAAATAATGAAAATTCAGTTGATAACTGCCTGTTGACGGCGGGTTATAGGATTTCAACATTACGGCTTAAACCAAGATTTGTCATTAGGAATATAATGAACTAATGACAAATGCGAAAGGAAGCGGGCAGAATCTGCATGTCCCGCACACAATGTGTCGGGGGGTAATCCGGACATAGAAAATCTTACATTTTAAACTTTATAAAATGTTAAATTTTCTTAGTCGATTCGTCATTACAATATGCTGGTTTACTTATGCTTATATGATTAATTTTCTAATGACGGTCATAAGAAATTAATTTTTAAATGACAAATTTGGATTAATGTAACCTGCGGACTTGTGCCTGCCTGTTTTATAACTCCTATTATGTTAAAGCTGCAACGATACTAAAATAAAACTAACATAGCGAAAAGCCCGCCGGTAAAATATGTGGGGCGCAAAAGCATTTTGCCTGGCGGGTGAAAAAATACATTGAAAACAATATGTTTAATAAAATTTTTTATATTTGAAAAAAAAACGTTTGTAAGCGATTGTAAGCATTTGTAAATGGACTTGCGGCAACACAATCGTTGTGGGCAATTATGACAAAAGCAATTATAATATGACACGTCGAATTGAAATAAATAATTTATTATTCGAATTCCATTCTTTATTTTTAATGCTGAAATTAATATTGAAAACAAAAAAGAAAAACATATGAAAACGAGACTATTATTTGTACTTTTCATTTTTGCATTTATTCATATACATGCACAGGAAAAAATCTTTTATGGCGATTGCAAAAACGGTTTTGGAGTAAAAGTAACAGCCGATAAAACATCAATCTTAGGATATTTCCAGGACGGCCAAATGAATGGTTACTCACTTGCCATCATGCCTAATGGAGATATGTACGCTGGTTTTTTAAAAAACAATGTATGCTGGGGCAAAGGAATTTTTCTTTATTCACAAGGTTTTATTTATATGGGCGATTATGTGAATAATGCGATGGAAGGTTCAGGTACTCTTTTTGTTCCCAACACGCAAATCCAGGATGGGACATTCAGCAAAAACCAACAGGTACAGGTTACAAAAATTGAAACCAAAAACGTAAATTCCACCTGTCTTTTGGGCGACTGCGAAAAAGGGCCAGGCCTGATATTCGAAAACGTTCAATCATTTTCTTGCATTGGAAAAGATATGATTTTTGAAAGAAGGCCAGATGGTTACCAGTATTTCGGTCCCCGCAGTGGTGAGGGCTATATGGCCATCATAACCAAAGAATACTTTTATGTGGGTATGGGAAAAGACCGTTTACCCAAGGGCGAGGGAGGAAAATTCTACAACCTGACATCGACAGTTGATTTTGGCAATTGGTATTCGATAAAAATAGGAGATCAGGATATTTCCATCTGTTGCGGGCTGAACAAAACCTGTCCTTTACAAATAAGTCTTTCTAATCAGTTTAAAGTGCCTGTGAATGAAAAAATCAACAATGTGAAATTTAGCAAAGATTTTAGAAAAATGATGGTATGGCTTGAGGATCTGAGTTGTGTCAGTTACGATATTGATAAAAAAATACTAAGCCCGCTATCGGGTAGTGATAAAGTCAGGGGCTTCGCCATTTCAAATGATGGAAAATTTGGCGCATATATTACTCCCGATCAACTAAAGGTTTTTGATCTATCTACAAACAAGGTTTTATTCACTTTTAATGATACAGTTATAAGTGACCGGCTTGTGTTTACTCCGGACAATAAGTACTTGATTTATTGTGTAAATAAAATCAGTTTCAGTCGCTTTAAATGGATATCCGAATTGGCAAAAGTTATTGACCTTAAAAATGGGTTATTAGTTAATGACTTTGTTGTGGACTCTTACACCGATGAATTAGGACCTCTGGCTACGTATGATATAAACAGTAAAGATTTTTATTATTTTGACTACCATGGCCCTTTGATAATTACAGATAAAAATCAGTTATTTTTCAATTTTGGTAATGACATTAAAATTATAGATTGCATGACTGATTCATTAAAAAAATTCTTTAAGTATTCCTATGAAGAACGTAGAAAAAGCCTTATATTACGGTTTACTGTTTCGCCTTCAGGTACACGCCTTGCTACTGTCAATGAACAAGGAGTCCGTATTTGGAATGCTAAAACTGCAAAAGAAGAAACATGGATTTCGGAAACCTCCAACTACACTATAAAAGATATGTCAGAATCAGATGATATACGGGATAAAGATTTTATATCAACGAAGATTAAATCACTAAACTTCTCTCCCAACGATTCTTCTTTAATAATAAAAATTGATGATAATCTGATGTTTATAAAACTTGATCAAAAAACATCGGGGCAGTCAGGAGATAAAACATGGTTTAAAAATTATACAGTATTACAAACCATTAAGATACCGTATGTAGTGATTTCACTTGATGGTTCTAAGTTGATTTACAGATCTTGGGATGGGGTAATATCAATTTATGATATTAAATATTAGGCAGGTGAAGAAAAAAGTGAAAAATGCGGGTTAAATATTTAATTAATTAATGTGCATTGATGGAAAAGGAAAAAGAACAATATTAACAATCTATAAAATAAATAAATAACTGCCCACAACATGCGGTATAGCCAATAAGGGTTTCAGAGGTGTGCGAAGCACATCGCCCGCATCAATCTTTCGTCTCGGTTGATAGGAACGTCGCTCCGCAATCCCTTACTGGCCATACCGCCACCGTTCGGGCTGCATTTCCTGATGCAAAGTTCCGGAGCTTTAATAAGTTTTAAAAAGTAACTGCCTCCCTG
>JALOBU010000037.1 GCA_023228145.1 Bacteroidales bacterium
TTTTCTGTAAATCGTTTTGCTTTCATATAGCTAATTTAAAATTAAAATTCAATACGAAACGCCTCGCTGGCGCTTCGGCTAAACTCTAATCTCAAATGGCCGACTTTCAGGTAAGCTTACAGAGGATATGTTTTTGTATCCACAGATGAAAATGTTTTTCGCACAAACAACCAGGGCATTGACTGGGAGCCGGCAGGAACTGAGCTCAAAGGCAAATATGTTAAAACTATCATAGAATGCAACAATATGCTTTTTGCGGGAACGTATTTGCGTGGTATATACCGCTCCATTGATGACGGTGACACGTGGACTGCAATAAACAACGGAATACCTGCAAAATACATCTACTGGCTGGAAACTGACGGAGCTTATCTTTATGCAGGTACTTATCTGAACGGCATTTACAGGTCAACGGACATGGGCGATACATGGACCCCTGCCAATAACGGATTTACTCAGACGAGTGTTGGATCAATCATACATTTTGATGGTAAATTATTTGCTTCATCAATTTATGCAGGAGTTTATGTTTCGGCTGACAGCGGAACTACCTGGTCTCAAATGGCAACAAATATTCCAATGGTAAAAGGATTTACACACATGAACGGAGTGTTGTATGCCGGTGCTTTTGGTGGAGGTGTATATAAATCTACTAACTCTGGCCAAACCTGGACAACTATAAATACCGGATTGAATGAAACAGACATATGGGCTATAGGTAATGACGGCTCTGTGCTTTATGCTGGAGTAAGCAACGGAAATATTTATAAAAGCACCAACGAGGGAGTTAACTGGACTTTAAGCAACAGCAGCACCGTTTTTAAAGCAAACATTGGAAGTCTTGCATGTAGTGGCTCAGTACTCATTGCAGGAACGCACGGGGCAGGACTTTATACTTCGAACAACAACGGCGTAACCTGGACAAAGTCAAGCACTATAGGAACTGTCGAGATACGTTCTGTAATTGCAAACAGTCCAATAGCATTTGCCGGTACGGATATGCTTGGGGTGTTTAAATCTGTTAATAACGGGATTACATTTCAGGCTTCCAACACAGGACTGACCAGCAGCTGGATTCAGTGTTTTACATTCTGCAACGGAAAAATATTTGCAGGTAGTGGCGAAGAGGGTATTTTTGTTTCAGCAAACAATGGAAGCAACTGGAATCCCGTCAACACAGGACTTGGTTGCATGAACATAACTGCCCTTGCTTCAGATGGAACTTATCTCTTTGCCGGAACTTCAGATTCAGGGATATATTGCAGCAGCAATTTCGGGTCCTCATGGTATCAGGTGAATAATGGGTTAGCTGACAACCGGATTACTGCTCTTCAATATTTTAATGGACATGTTCTTGCAGGCACCAGTTCAGAGGGTGTATTTAAATCTTCAGACAACGGAAATACATGGATTTCTGCTTCTGACGGAATGCCTGCGCAAACTGAAATACGTACACTTCATGCTTGCAATGACACTTTGCTGGCTGGAACAGATTTAGGAGAAATATATTTCAGTTCTGATTATGGGGAAAGTTGGTTACCTGTCAACGATGGACTTTATGGCTCACCCGTACTTTCTATTAGTAGTTACGATGAAAATTTATATACAGGTATAAATGGAACAGGGCTGTGGAAACGCCCCTGTGTTGAAATAACAGGTTTGGAAAACCAGGCTGCTCCATCGTATGTTTCGGTTTTCCCCAATCCTGCTACAAATAGCATTCGTATCGAATCACCTGTAATAATTTCAAAAGTGCATATTGTAAATACTAAAGGGCAAATAGTAAAAAAAATGATTGTGAATGATTATCATCTTGAAATGAATATTAAAAATTTGATTTCCGGACTCTATACCTTGCAAATTTATTCATCGTCAGAATTACTCACACAGCGGATAATAATTTTGAATTAGTATTTCAATTACACCCCGATAGAATTGAAAGATATATTAACGAATAAAAGCAACAGTGTTATTATAGAGCAATCTGAATATTAAATCATGCATATTCCTGAATTCCCTGACAGCAAAAAACTGACACTCAACAACAAAGAAAATATCAGCAACTTTATAAGTAGGTTTCCTCCTTATGCCGACTATAATTTTACGGCTATGTTTTGTTACAATATAAATGATACAATTCAGGTTTCATGGCTTAACGGCAATCTTGTAGTTCTTTTTCAGAATATAATCACAGGTGAGTTATATTTTTCTTTTCTGGGTGAAAACCTAGCAACAGAAACTGCATTCACACTTTTAAATCATTGCAGGCAAGCAGACATAAAAGACAAGTTGTGTTATATCCCAGAATGCACAAGAAAACATATCAACGACCAAGGCTTAACTATAACAGAAGACAGAGATAACAATGATTACATACTTTCCACCGGAGCGTTTTCTCTTTTAAAGGGCAATGCATATAAAGAAAAAAGAAATGCAATCAATAAATTTCACAGAATACACCCTTCACACCACACGGAAATTATAGACCTGGAAAGTGAAAAAATACAACAGCAGGTAAACACTTTATACCTCAACTGGATAGAAAACAAAAAAGCCGGCAGTAACGAAACAGAATATGAATATAAGGCTTTCACACGCCTGATGGAAAACAGCAGGCATTTTAATGTTACCGCTTTGGGGATTTATGTTGATGACAAGCTCGCTGCTTTCAATATTTTTGAAATACTCGATAATGCTTATGCCATCTGCCATTTTGGAAAATACGATATTTCCGTAACAGGTGTGTTCACTTTCTTGCTGAAAGAAACGACGGCATTTCTTCAAGACAATCATGTTGAATTTCTCAATTTTGAACAGGACCTTGGCATAGCTGGGCTTAGAGAATCAAAACTTCAACTGCGGCCTGTTGATTTTCTGAAAAAATATATTATCAATAAAAAATAGAAGTAACTTTGAGGGTATAATTAAAAAAGGAGTCATTATGAAAAAATTAGTTGCAGAATTTATCGGAACCCTATGGCTGGTTTTGGGAGGTTGCGGAAGCGCAGTATTAGCCGCTGCATATCCTGAATTAGGTATAGGTTTTACCGGCGTAGCTATTGCTTTCGGCTTAACCGTGCTGACAATGGCTTACGCGATAGGCCACATATCCGGCTGTCATCTGAATCCGGCAGTATCCATAGGTTTATGGATAGGCGGACGCTTTAAAGGAAAAGATTTACTGCCGTATATCGGTGTGCAAATACTTGGTGCCATCGTCGGAGCAGGAATATTGTACCTGATAGCTAGCGGAAAATCCGGCTTTGAAATCGGAAATTTTGCTGCTAACGGCTATGGCGAACACTCGCCAGGTCAATATGACATGATTGCAGCATTGCTGACAGAAATTGTGATGACTTTTATGTTCCTGATAATTATTTTGGGAGCAACGCATTCAAAAGCCCCGAAAAATTTTGCCGGTATCGCAATCGGTTTAGGCCTGACACTCATTCACCTTATTAGCATTCCTGTTACCAACACATCAGTAAACCCGGCAAGAAGTATCAGCCAGGCGATATTTGTTGGAGGCTGGGCGCTTGAACAACTTTGGTTGTTTATTGTTGCACCCATCGTTGGTGCCATCCTCGCAGGGATTGTTTACAGAATGATTTCCCCAGACAAGGAGTAACAATATTGGGAAACAGATTGGATATCTTTTCTTGCATCATCGAACACGCTGAGGTATCACGGAAATTATTATTAACCGCTTGTGCTATTAAATTATGAAGTCTCACTATTTCATATCTTTACAAGATACTGACGGTTCAGATTTCGACTTCGCTCAATCTGAACGTAAGATAGTTATGTTATCAACAGCACAACGGGTTATTATTAATAAATACTCACAGAGATGATGAAGGAATTTTCTTTTTTTCTCGGACAATGGGATCTTGATTATAAAATTCCTAAAAGCAGCTTCAGCGAAGCCGGGACAGACAAAGGCACAGGGACTTTCAGCAGCATGTTAAATAACAACTTTATACTTTTTGAATATTCCACTGCATCGGGCAGCGAAGCCAAAGGCATTTTTGCCCGGGACAGCAAAGCCGGGATATACAGGTATTGGTGGTTCGAAAATTCAGGGAACTATTTAAGCGCCAGCTGTAATTTTATAAATAATGACACATTGATGATGCATTGGCAGGATTCCCTTCTGGTGCAGACTTTCAAAAAATGCGGGAATGAAAAAATTATACTAACCATGCAGCAACCTTCATCACAGGGAAACTATGAAACCATTATGGAAGTTGTTATGACAAAAAAACATTAAAAACGATGAGTAAAAAACAATGGTATGAAACACTTTTTGAAAACTATGCTGATAGTTATGAAAAAGAGGTCTTTACACAAGGGACTTTAGGAGAATGTGATTTTATTGAAAAAGAACTCAACTATAACAAAACACTAAAAATACTGGATGTGGGCTGCGGAACAGGAAGGCATGCCATAGAACTGACAAAAAGAGGTTACAACATCACAGGAATTGATTTGTCAGGAACGCTCCTTGCCAAAGCAAGAGAAAAAGCCATGAAAGAAAAGCTTATAATTAATTTTCAACAGCACGATGCAAGGAACCTTCCTTTCAATGGGGAATTTGACGCCGCCATCATGCTCTGTGAAGGCGGGTTTCCGCTGATGGAAACCGATGAAATGAATTTTGAAATATTAAAAAATGTAACAAAGTCATTAAAAAGCAGCGGAAAATTTATTTTCACCACACTGAACGGGCTGTTTCCTCTTTATCATTCTGTTGAAAAGTTCTGTAATGCTGCAACAGAAGACGGCAATGCCACATACCGCAGCAATACCTTCGACCTGATAACATTCCGCGACCACAATCTGACTGAAATTACCGATGATTCAGGAAATAAAAAAGTGCTGGATTGTAATGAAAGGTATTATGTCCCAAGCGAAATAACATGGCTTTTACACACTCTTGGCTATAAAAAAACAGAAATATTCGGTGCTCAACTTGGGGCCTTTTCACGAAATGACAAACTGAGTACCGAGGATTTTGAGATGCTCGTTATTGCAGAAAAATGAGTTATTGATAAAGTCTGTCTTCTATTTATCTGTTAGCGACAGGCCATTTCATAATAATAGCTTCCAGTTTCATGAAGTATGCCCTGTCGAGGGGGTAGCCCATCTTGCCCGCGGTATTGATATCTTCCCATGCCTGGGTATAATTACCTTTTTCAAAATAGGCTACCGAACGGTTCACGTAGGCGGCTGCATCGTTCGGATTCATGTTTATGGCGGTGCAGTAATCGGCAATAGCATCATCCGTCTGTTTCAGGTTGTATTTAACAAGTCCGCGCCAGGAATACATTTCGGGCTTTTTTGAGTTCAGGCTGATGGCTTTATCCAGCTTTGTCAAGGCCTCGGTAAAGTTACTCTTTTTGTAATATGCCAGCCCGAGCCAATAATAGGTTTCATCATCATCTGGAAGTTTTTTCAGACAGGTCTCAAAATCGTTTATTGCTTCCTCGTGCCTGCCCAAATTTAACAAAGCGGTACCGCGTTTCATAAACCCTTTTCCGTCTTCAGGTTTCAGCTTCAGGTATTTTTCGTAATAAGACAGCGATTCCTCAAAACGGCCTAGGGCGCTCAACGAATTTGCTTTTCCAAACAGCCCGTCAATATTGTCAGGGTTATATTTTAATGCATGAGAAAAGTCTCTCACGGCTTCCTCATGCTTGCCCAGGTTATTATTTACTACACCTCGGTTACTCCATGCCTGATAATAAGTAGAGTCAAGTTGTATGGCAGTATTGAACTCTTTCATAGCCTTTTCATGATTCTTTTCCCAATGGTAATATAGATATCCAAGGTTATTATAAGCAAAAGGCAGGTGTGGATATACTTTTGTAAGGTCACGCATGAGCACTTCGCCGTTTTTCCATTTGCCGATGCGCTGCCAGGTCAGCACCGAGAAGAAGATAATTAAAGCAGCAGCAAGAATGTGAAGTAAAGGCGTAAGACGTTTTAGCTTTTCTGATTTGTTGTTCATTAAGTTATCATACAGAATTCCCACTATAAAAAATAAGCCTATGTATGGAACATAACTGTATCGCTCGGCCATGGCAGCACCTCCTACAGGAACAATCTGCAACACCAGTATAATGTTTGAAAAGAAAAATAGAAAACCAAAAATATAATGCCTCATTATTTTTTTGTTTCTTAATGAGCGTATAAAAAACGTTACAAAGGCGATTACAAACAAAATGATAACTGCCATCGCAATAAAATATATCACAGGAAAGATGCCGTCAATACGGCTTGGGTAAGGATACATAGCCGCCAGGTGAACAGGTACAAATAACTTCCAGAAATATGTAAGTGTGGAATGACAAACAATAAGCAATCGCTCAAACATAGTAAACATCGGTGTCAGGTCCTGAATAGCCCCTTTTTCTCCCTGTGAATAAACAGCAATAAGGCCGAAAGTTAATGACAATACAAGAAATGGTACCTTCTCAAGAATTAACTTTAAGTTCAGTTTCCTGCGCAAATAATAATCCAGAACAAACATTACAATAGGAAGTATCGTTGCTGCCGATTTGGAAAGCAATGACAAAAAGAAAAACAAAAATGCAAGCAGGTAGTGTCTTCGTTTGTTATCTTTTTTCGTGAAAAAATAATAGTATTGTATTAACGAGAGCATAAAGAAGAAAGCGTAAAGCACATCCTTACGTTCTGATATCCATGCCACGGATTCAACATGCATGGGGTGTATGCCAAAAAGTAATGCAACAAAAGCTGCCACTTCTATCCTTTTTGAAATCAGTTTGATGAACACAAAAACCAGAATGACATTGAACAGGTGAAAAAGTAAGTTATGGATGTGATACAACAGGGCCTTTTCTCCTACCATAGCATATTCCACAGCATAGAAGAAGGTGGTAAGCGGATGGTAATTTCCCTTGTAAAAAGTGGTAGGATTAAAAATTGTTTTAAAGTTTTCCCATGAAAGTTCATGAACCAGTTTGTGCTCATGGATATACCCTCCGTCGTCCCAGTTGAAAATAAAATCATTCTTCAACGATGGAATATAAACAATAAGTGTAAAAATAACTGCAAGAGCTGCCAGCAGAATTTCTTTTTTACGATTGGCAGGAAATTTAAAAGCAGCAGTATTGCTTTGTGAAACAATATTATGTTGCAAGTTTGATTTCTGATGAGTTTTCTGATACTTTTTATTCTTCTTACCCATTCGGTTTGTTCAAATTTGTTTTAGAAATGAATTCCGGTTTTAAAACATAGAGCAAAATAAATAATTTTATCATTATTGTGCGATATAAATGTATTTCGTCCTAACAGAACTTAATAATCTTTGTATAAATAATTATCTACCAATATTCAATCCCTATGGGGTTATCCCGTTAGGGACAAAAGATTGGTAGAAACTAAAAAAAAACATACCCCAAATAAGTTCCATAGGAACGTTATATTACAAGGCATTGCGTATTTATAAAATATTTTATTGTAGAGCAGTGTAATTTTATATATAAGTAATGAATTAGCAAAAGTGTTATTAAAATATTCATAATTATAATGCAAAATTCTTCATACAGTATGTGGGATTATATTATCGTTTTTTTTTGTAAATTAGCAAAAAATAGCTGCAGTGAAAATACAGCAAATATTAACTAAATACTGGGGTTATTCGGTTTTCAGGCCTTTGCAGGAAGACATCATCCAATCGGTACTTGCCGGTAATGACACCCTGGCTTTACTTCCCACAGGCGGAGGAAAATCGCTATGCTACCAGGTGCCTGCATTGGCAAAAGAAGGCCTTTGTATTGTTGTATCGCCCCTTATTGCCCTGATGAAAGACCAGGTGGAAAACCTCAACAAAAGAAACATCAAGGCCATTGCAATTTATTCCGGCATGAGCCGAAACGAAATAGACATTGCTTTTGACAATGCCGTATATAACAAAGAAATTAAATTGCTGTACCTCTCACCCGAAAGGCTTGGAACGGATATTTTTCATGCCAAACTAAAGCACATGAAAGTCAATTTGCTGGCTGTCGACGAAGCCCATTGCATATCTCAATGGGGTTATGATTTCAGGCCGCCTTATCTCAAAATAGCCGATGTCAGAGAATTTTTGCCCGGCATACCCGTCATTGCGCTCACAGCAACGGCAACTCCGGAAGTAGTTGACGACATACAAAAGCAGTTGTTGTTCAGCAAGAAAAACCTGTTACAAAAAAGCTTTGAACGCGACAACCTTTCTTATTTTGTAAAAAAGGAAGAAAACAAACTTCAACTGCTTTTGAAAATTGTTCAAAAGAATAAGGGCAGCGGTATTGTTTATGTCCGCAACCGCCGCAAAACTAATGAAATTGCTTCTTTTCTGAATAAAAACAACTGCTCTTCCGATTTTTATCATGCCGGTCTTGACTCCAGGCTGAGAGACGAAAAACAAAATTCATGGAAAAGCGGGCTTAAGCGTGTCATGGTCTGTACTAATGCTTTCGGAATGGGCATTGACAAACCTGATGTAAGGTTTGTAGTTCATCTCGACCTGCCCGAAAGCATAGAAGCATATTTTCAGGAAGCAGGCCGTGCAGGCAGGGACGAGAAAAAAGCTTTTGCCGTAATGCTTTATGAAAATGCAGACATACAGGATGCTTATAAACATTTCGAATTTGCTTATCCTCCCAAAGAAACAATAAAAAAAATCTATAACTGTCTTTGCAACTATTTTCATCTTGCTGCCGGGAGCGGTGCCGACACAACATACCCTTTTATTATCGGTGAATTCAGTGAGCATTACAACCTCCCGGTACATACGGTGTTCAATTCCTTAAAATTCCTTGAAAAAGAAGGCTTTATAGCCCTTTCAGAAGCTATGCATGAACCTTCAAAACTGCATATCACAGCCAATAACACCGAACTATACCGCTTTGAACTGGAAAACGCCAAATATGTTCGTCTTATCAAAACAATTTTACGAATGTATAGCGGACTGTTTAACGATTATGTTAAAATTGATGAAGACAGTATTGCACAAAAATCTTCCACGAAAACCGGGCAGGTTATTGCCATGCTTGATGAGTTGGAAAAAATGAATGTCATCTTGTATAAACCCCGCTCCGATAAACCGGAAATAACATTTGTATGTGAGCGCCTGCCGGATAAAAACATTCAGATTTCTGACCAAAACTATAAAATTCTTAAAGAAAATGCACTCAAGCGCTTAGAAGCTGTTACAGATTATTTGTCTGGTAATACCAAATGCAGAAGCCAGTTTTTGCTCAACTATTTTGGAGAAAAAAACAACAAGCGCTGTGGTATATGTGATGTCTGCCTGAAGCGCAACGAACTTGGCCTCACAGAACTTGAATTCGACAACATTGTCAATATGATTAAACCCCTGCTAAAAGATAATGGGTTGACAATTGACCAAATTAAAACAAAGCTGAAAAGTACCCAGGAAGATAAACTGATTGCCATTTTGCGATGGCTGACGGATAACGATAAAATTTCAGTCGACAAAGAAGGAATATATAAGTGGTATTGATTTTCATAAAAAATTATCATAATTGTATTGTACAATTTTTTATTTGCATTTCATCATATCACAAAAACAAATTTTAAATAAAAAAAAACATTTTTTTCTGATAGCTTTTTTAAGCACCCCACTGTTGTTCCTCAATTGTAAAAAAACATCCTGCCTTCAGATTTCAGGAATAAATACACAGGCATTTACAACTTCACTTGTTCTTATTATTCATGGAATATTAATGTTGGAATTTACGATTCTGATACGCTGACATACACCGGGAATGTGTATTATGAAAATGAAGGGGAAATATACATACATTACAGCAGCAATAAGAACCTCCGGCTGAATATTGATGAGGAAGGTTATTTGAAATTATTATGCGGTGCCGGAGCCGGCAGTTTTACATCCGAAAACACTGTAAGTTTAAACTATGCTACAAATTCATGCCCGGGAGGCGGGCTGGGCGGTGGAACAAATTATAAAGTGGACGGTACAAAACAATAGTTCAGAAAGTCTTAAGGTAAGTTATTACCGCACCTGAAATTAAGTTAAGTTTTTCGTAAACTTTGCCTGATTTCATTTTTCTCACTGAAAATTCAACGGTGCATTTTTCATCAAAATTCTGAGAAATAAACACTGCATTTTCATCCTTCAAAACCCGCATCACATCATTCATTTTTTCGTAATTGAACGTGATATGATAACTATCGTTAATGGTTTTTTCAATAATTTTACTTTTCTCCAGCACTTCTCTGGCAGTAGTTTTGTATGCATTTATAAGTCCACTGACACCAAGTTTTGTGCCTCCGAAGTATCTTACAACAACCACCAATACATTGGTTAAGTCTTTCGACTGTATTTGCCCAAAGATAGGCCTGCCTGCCGTTCCAGATGGTTCACCGTCATCGTTGAAACGAAAAATACTCTTATCAAAACCCAGGCGAAAAGCATAGCAATGATGGGTTGCATCGTAATATATTTTTTTAATTTTTCCCAGTGTCTGTTTCACAGCGATTTCATTTTCCACAGGCACCGCCAGTCCAATAAATCTGCTGCCTCTGTCACGGAAAACACTTTCGGCAGTTTCTTCTATGGTAAGATATACATCTTCAAAAAGCATAAAAAAACAGTTTAAAACAAAATCGGTAACACAGGTCAGTTATACGTTTTTTTTATCACCACAGGCGACCTTTACCTAAGATTACGCCTGAAGTTTATCTTTTGTAATGCCCCAAATAATAGTAAGCAATACCGCTTTATTTAATCACGATATTTTTCTTCGAAACATATTCATCAATTTTTTCAGATATCAGCCCGAAGATTTCTTCTATGGTTCCCATACCTTCAATGGACGACAGTTTGCCCTGCTCTTTATAATATTCCAGCAGCGGTTCTGTTTGTTCCCGGTAAACTTCGATACGTTTTTTTATGATCTCTGCGTTGTCATCGCCCCTGTTCGAGTGTTGGCTACGATACATGATACGGTTGAACAATTCCTCTTCAGCAACGTTAAGAAATATCACCATTGACACCGGGGCATTTTTTGTGTTCAGCATTTCATCAAGAGACACAGCCTGGTTCAGCGTACGGGGAAAACCGTCAAATATAAAACCATTGGTATTGACAACATTCGTTGTCCTTGATATTAACTGTTCCAGGATTATGCTGTCGGGCACAAGCAGCCCCTTGTTAATATAATCTTTAACAAGTTTTCCGATTTTTGTTTCGTTTTTCATTTCTTCCCGCATGATGTCACCGGTAGAAAGGTGGGTCAATTGGTATTTACTGATGATGTTTTCTGATTGTGTGCCTTTGCCGCTGCCCGGCGCACCGAATAAGATGATGTTTAGCATAGAAGTATTAAATTACAATTTTATAAATATCAGGGAGGTTTCTCCCCAGTCCGTTATAATCAAGTCCGAAACCTACAATGAAATCATTCGGGATATGTAAGCCGACATAATCAATAGGAAAATTTTTAATAAAAGCATCGGGCTTCAGTAATAATGATGCTATTCGGATACCTGCCGGCTGAAAGGTTTCTAATTTTTCAAGCAAGTGTTCCATGGTAAGTCCGGAATCAATAATATCCTCCAATATCACAACTTCCCGCCCTTTGATATCTTCATTAAATCCTATCAGTTGTTTAACCTGTTGGGTTGATGATGTTCCTGAATAAGAAGATAGCTTCACAAAAGTGATTTCGCAATTTATGTTAATTTTTTTCAACAGGTCGGCAGCAAACATAAAAGAGCCATTCAGTATCGCCATAAAAAGAGGCAATTTTTCTTTATAATCATTATTTATACGTGAAGCAACATCAGTGATTGCTTGTTGTATAGTATTATTGCTGACAAACAATGAAAAAGTTTTATCGTTTAATTTTACTGTGGTCATTTTATTTTTTGAAAAAGCTAAATTACAAATTAAAGTCAAAAAGCTGTCAAATTCATAAATATTTTATCTTTGTATAATAAATTTTCAGTTATGAAACCAATTGTAAGTATTATCATGGGCAGCACTTCTGATTTGCCCGTGATGGAAGCCGCAGCCAAATTTTTCGATGAGATGCAGATACCTTTTGAAATGAATGCATTATCGGCACACCGCACACCCGATGAGGTAGCTGATTTTGCAAAAAAAGCACAGGGGCGCGGCATAAAAGTCATCATTGCAGCAGCCGGCATGGCCGCACATTTGCCGGGAGTTATTGCATCCATGACACCTCTGCCCGTGATAGGCGTTCCCATAAAATCTTCCCTTGAAGGCCTTGACTCAATTTTAGCAATATTACAAATGCCCCCGGGCATTCCCGTAGCTACCGTGGCACTGAACGGAGCACAAAATGCTGCCATCCTTGCTTTGCAGATACTTTCCTTGAGTGACGAAAAACTTATGAGTAAAAACCTTACATTCAAAAAAAATCTGAAAACAAAAATTGTTAAAGCCAATGAGGAGCTTGGGAAAATAAATTACAACTACAAAGTGTGAAAACATGAAACACGGATATTTTTTTTTCCTTACACTGCTTCTGATATCTTTCACTTTAACCGCACAACATGACAACAGCCCCATTGGCAGTCGCTCGGCAGCCATGGGTAATGCTTCCGTAACACTTACCGACTTCTGGTCAGTTCACAACAACCAGGCCGCTATGGCATACTATGACCATATTGCAGCAGGGATATATTACGAAAACCGATTTATCACTAAAGAACTCGGGCTTAAATGTTTTTCATTATTAGTGCCTGTTAAAAAAGCTGGAGTTTTCGGGTTGAATGTATCAAACTTCGGATACCATTTGTATAATGAATCAAAAATTGGCCTCGCTTATGGTATGGCTTTCGGTGATAGAATTTCAGCCGGGGTGCAACTGGATTACATATATACGCATATTGCAGAAAATTATGGGAATAAAAGCAACATCACTTTCGAAGCGGGTATCCGTGCAAAAATCATTAAAAACTTAATCATTGCAGCACATATATATAACCCTATCATGGTCAAAATCTCATCGTACGACAATGAAAGGATACCACTGATATTTAAAATAGGGCTTTCATATACTTTTAGCGATAAAGCTGTACTGGCAGCCGAAGTGGAAAAAGATATCAATTATAAACCCATATTTAAAACCGGGTTGGAGTATCATATTGTAAAACCGGTTTATATCAGAATTGGTATTGCTACGAACCCTTTTATTTATTCCTTCGGAGCCGGTTTTGAATTTTATCATTTTAAACTGGATGTTTCAGCTTCACGGCATCCTGTACTGGGATTTACACCTCAGGCCTCGCTGGTTTACGACATACATTCGATATATTCGGAAAAGAAAAACAAGAAATAAAAAAGTGCCTAAAGTGAGCTGAAGTTTGAAGTACTTAAAATTATTTTACTTAGAAATTAATTAAGTTATTTTAAAAAAATATTACAAACAAAAATAAGTACAACAAATCATATACACAGAGTAATAAAAACAAAGATGAACCGCCTCTTTACCAACTTATGCTTGTGTTTTAGCGTAATTATTTTTTTATTTTCCAGTAAAGCGCTTTTAGCCCAGGAAATAGAGCCCGACAGTACAACAGATTTTCAGCAGCAACTCATTGAAAACTACAGTGAACAAATAGATGCAGAAATCGATTATAGTGATATGATTTCCGACATGGAATATTACCTCAAGCATCCGCTAAATATCAATAAAGCAAGTTTTGAAGAAATTTCCGCTTTGAAAATACTTAACGATATTCAAATAAAAAACCTGCTGGAACATATTCAAAAAAACGGCAAATTGCTTTCGGTTTATGAGCTTCAATCCATAGAAGGCTTTGATGTGGACATCATCAACCTGCTCCTTCCCTATATTAATCTGGGCATGGAAACTGAAAAATCTTCTTTTCGTTTTAAAGATATTTTTTTGTACGGTACCAATAATGTTTTTATGCGTTATCAGCGAATCATTGAAAAACAGAAAGGCTTTAAAAAAGTTCCTGACTCGTTATATGAATTAAGCCCCAACTCTTATTACCTTGGAAGCCCTGATAAATTATACCTAAAATACCGTTTTAACTATAATAATAAAGTAATGTGGGGTATTACTGCTGAAAAAGACGCCGGAGAGCAATTTTTCAAAGGGATAAACCGGTATGGTTATGATTTTTATTCCGGGTTTATCAATGTACAAAACATGGGGATAATAAAAAATATTATACTTGGTGATTTTAACATACAGTTTGGGCAGGGGCTTACACTTTGGTCGGGGCTTAGCTTCGGGAAATCCAGCGAAGCCATAAACATAAAAAAAATTGCCCGCGGCATCAGCCCGTATTCTTCTTCTTACGAAAGCGGCTTTATGAGGGGAACAGGATTTACACTGGGATACAAAGGATTTGAATTAACAGGTTTTTATTCCATTAAAAATATGGATGCAACCCTGAGTGCAAACGACACAACTGAAAACACTGACTATATAATTACATCTTTAAGTGAAGACGGATTGCACAATACCCCAAACCGTGCAGAAAAAAAAGGAGCATTAAACGAACAATTATTTGGCGGCCACCTGGCTTATAAAACCAAAGCATTGAATGTTGGCATCACAGCTTATGGTATTCACCTGAATATGCCCATTTCAACGGAACAAAAACCTTATAAAATCTTTGATTTCAATGGCCAGAATAATTTCAATATGGGCATAGATTACAGTTATATTTTCCGCAATTTTAACATTTTCGGAGAAACTTCCCGCAGTCAGAATGGCGGTTGGGCAACATTCAACGGACTGATGGCAAGCATAAACCGTTATATTTCTTTCGTGGTGTCGTACCGATATTATCAACGTAATTACCAATCCTTATATTCTTCGTCTTTTAGTGAAAGCGGCAATTCCTATAACGAAAGTGGTTTTTATGCGGGTATTTCCGTAAAACCTCATTACAAGATTCTCATTAACGCTTATGCAGATTTTTTTACGTTCCCATGGCTTAAATACAGGGTTAACAGCCCTTCAAACGGCTTCGACTGCAATATCAGCCTTCAGTATAAGCCCACAAAAAAAATCAACATCCAGTTTCGATATAAATTCGAACAAAAACAAATAAACAGCGATGATGAAGATGCGGTAATAAATTATAACGTACCTTACAGCAGGCAAAACATTCGTATGCATATTACTTATCCGGTTTCTGATGCTTTTACTTTAGCCAACAGGATTGAGATATCAAATTACAAATTCAACACTTCTGCACCTGAGTATGGATACCTGCTTTATCAGGACATAAAATACAGGCCACAAAAATTGCCGCTGGCTTTTTCTTTTCGTTTTACCTTATTTGACACAAAATCATACAACACCCGAATGTATGCTTTTGAAAATGACGTGCTGCATGCCTATTCCATACCTTCTTTTTATGACAAAGGAATACGTTATTACCTTATGCTGCAATACAGCCCGGGGAGACATTTTGATATCTGGCTGCGCTTTGCCCAAACATATTATGACAATAAAACCGTTATCAGTTCCGGGCTGAATGAGATTAATGGCAACAGGCAATCGGAAATAAAGGTACAGGTTAGATTTAAGTTTTGATACGAAATTATGACGACCATTGAAAAAGAAAAGAGAGTAGTATTTCTGATGATACGATTGTATTGCAGAAAGCAACATCACACCAGCGATCTTTGTGGAAAATGCCGTGAATTAGAAAACTACTCCTTTACACGCATTGATAAATGTCCGCACTTGCCGGATAAACCGAAATGCTCAAAATGTCAGACACACTGTTTCAGAAATAATAAACGTGAAGAAATCAGAAGAGTCATGCGCTATTCAGGGCCAAGAATGATCATTTATCATCCAGTGATCGCACTACAGCACATGCTTAGATAAATGTTTTATCAACTAAAAATTTATTCGGAACTTTGCCATACAAAAATGTATGCGGGTCAAAATTCTCTTATATTAATTTTATATCAGCCATGGCGCTCAGCAAAAATTTTCCGAAAGGTTTTACAGCGATAAAGAACATATTTTCGTCGCTCCATTCGCGAAACTACCGGCTTTATTTCGTGGGTCAGGGCGTTTCATTGATTGGGACATGGATGCAGAATATTGCATTAAGCTGGCTGGTATACAGGCTTTCGGGATCGGTGTTTCTTTTAGGTTTGGTGGGATTTACCGGTCAGATCCCCAGCTTTATTCTGTCACCTTTTACAGGAGTGATCAGCGACAGGTATAACCGGCTTAAAATTATGAAACTTGCCCAGGTATTTTTTATGCTTCACTCCCTGACCATGGCAGTTTTGGTCCTGACAAACACGATTCAGGTATGGCATATCGTAGCATTAAGTATAGTTTTTGGTATTATCAACGCTTTCGACACACCGGCCCGGCAATCGCTGGTCATCGACCTGATTGATGATCCCAAAGACCTGGGAAATGCCATAGCATTGAATTCAGCCATTTTCAACGCCGGACGTTTAATAGGCCCGGCAATTGCCGGTATCACCATTGCCGTTGTTGGTGAAGGAATCTGCTTTCTGTTGAATGCTTTGAGTTTTGTAGCAGTAATCGCGGCACTGATGCAGATCAAAATTCCGGCAAAACAACAATCCATCCATCCCGAAAAATTTAAGAAGAGTTTCTCGGAAGGTTTCCATTATACATTTAATTCCATGCCCATACGTACCTTAATTACCTTGCTGGCTGTTTTAAGCCTGATCGGCCTTCCTGTTGTGGTAATTTTACCAGCATACGCCAAAGAAATCCTTCTTGGAAATGCCGACACTCTCGGCTACCTGATGTCTGCCCTGGGCGCCGGTGCACTATGCGGTGCGCTGTATATGGCCTCACGAAGAACAGTGCTGGGGCTTGCCAAAATAATTTCCATCAGTATTGGAGTTTATGGCCTGTCATTGACCTTAGCATCTTTTTCGCAGGTAACCTATTTATCCATGATGATATTTTTCTTCACAGGGCTTACCATGGTTCTTTCATTATCGTCTATTAATACGATGTTACAGACCATTGCCGATGAAGATAAACGGGGCCGGGTGATGAGTTTTTATGCCATGGCGCTAATGGGAACCATGCCAATAGGCAACCTCCTGTCAGGAACGCTGGCCAGTGGGATTGGCATACCTTATACACTACTGATTTCCGGAACAATTACTATTTTATCCGGCGTGTGGCTTTGGTTCAACCTCAAAACGCTCAGGAAGTATGTGCGCCCTATATATATTAATAAAGGTATACTCCCGGGATTACCGCATGATATAAATTGATACGGGACAATTGCATTTTAAAAGGATTACGGCAAGGTCTGGTAATCTGTAATCATTTGTAACCCAAATCATTTAAGGCATATAATAAATGAGGCTTGTCTAATTCAAAAAATTCACTTAGTTTTGCACCAAATTTAAAACTATTATTATATGTTTAAAAATCATCCTAAGGGTTTATTGTCAGCTGCGTTGGCCAATATGGGAGAGCGTTTTGGTTTCTACACCATGATGGCCATCCTCGTGCTGTTTCTTCAGGCAAAATTCGGTCTTTCAGGCCCCAATGCCGGAATCATTTATTCCATTTTTTACTTTTCAATTTACATTCTTGCCTTTGTTGGCGGACTCATTGCTGATAAAACCAAGAATTTCAAAGGAACTATCCTTATTGGTTTAATAATGATGTCTGTCGGGTATTTTCTGATTGCTATTCCCACATCAACACCGGTTCCTGAAAATTCTTTTAACCTTTTGCTTGGGATGACCTGTGGCGGACTGTTTGTAATTGCCTTCGGTAACGGTTTATTCAAAGGCAACCTACAGGCTCTTGTCGGCCAGATGTATGACAATGAAAAATACAGTAAATTGCGTGACTCAGGGTTTTCCATTTTCTATATGTTTATCAATGTGGGTGCCATCTTTGCTCCACTTGCAGCAGTTGGTGTAAGAAACTGGTGGGTAACTTCTCATGGATTTGAATACAACTCCGCAATGCCAGAGTTGTGCCATGCGCACCTGAATAACACAATCAGCGTGGAAGGTATTACCAAACTTCAGGAATTCGCAGCACAATTTAATTATGCCGGGTCCGACATAACAACTTTCGCCAATAAATATCTTAATGTGTTTGCCACAGGTTTTCATTATGCTTTTGCAGTGGCAATCTGCGCTATGATTATTTCACTGATTATATACCTTGCCAATAAAAAGAAATTCCCGAATCCTAAAACCAAGGAAGAAGCTGCCAATGCCAATATTATAGAAATGGATATCAAAGAAGTCAGGCAACGCCTTTACGCATTATTTGCAGTTTTTGCGGTGGTTATTTTCTTCTGGTTTTCATTCCATCAAAATGGTTTGACGCTTACTTATTTTGCAAAAGATTATACAGATTTAAGCAAGATTAGTATTAACCTGGGATTCACCGAAATCAAAGGTGCAGAATTATTCCAGTCAATCAATCCATTTTTTGTTGTATTTCTGACACCGGTGATTTTAGCTGTTTTCGGCGCTTTACGAGCCAGAGGAAAAGAACCCTCAACACCTAAAAAGATTGCCATTGGGATGGGGATTGCTGCAAGTGCATATCTTTTAATGGCACTGGGCTCAATGGGAATTCCTACAAAAAGCGAGCTTACAGAAATGGGAGGATTACCCGATGCAGAGCGCATTACACCTCTCCTGCTATTAGGCACTTATTTTATTCTAACTGTGGCCGAACTATTTATTTCACCTTTGGGTATATCATTTGTTTCTAAAGTGGCTCCTCCAAAATATCAGGGCATGATGCAGGGCTTATGGCTCTGTGCTACTGCTATCGGAAATTCGTTGCTGTTTATTGGAGCTGTTTTGTACGACATTATACCGATTTCCGGCGTATGGACCGTTTTCATTGTGGCCTGCTGTATTTCAATGGGGACAATGTTTTTCATGCTCCGATGGCTGGAAAAGGTAGCCAAATAAAAAAAATAAAAAAAGAGGCCTTGAGCCTCTTTTTTTTTTATCTTTATTAAAAATTATCACCTATGAGAAGTTTATCATTAAACATAATAATTACATTCATTTCTCTTTCTGTTTTCGCACAATATCCTACAGGACACCGTACAATAACTTATCAGGACCCTGCACGCAGCGACCGTAACATTGAGACAGAAATATATTATCCGGCAGTTTCTGCAGGAAACAACACCGATGTTGCATCAGGACAGTTTCCCATTCTTGTTTTCGGACATGGATTTGTTATGTCGGTTTCTTCCTATGAAAACATCTGGACAGTTCTAACACCCCTGGGATATATCGTTGCCCTGCCCACCACAGAAGGCGGAGCCCCCAACCATTCCGAATTCGGCAAAGACCTTGCTTTTTTAATCAGCAAATTGCAGTCGGAAGGCTCCAATGCTTCTTCGCCTTTTTATCAGAAAGTCGGGACTACTTCAGCCATGATGGGGCATTCGATGGGAGGTGGCGTATCGTTTCTTGGCTGCGAAAACAACACCTTGCCAACAGTGATGGTAACTTTTGCCGCTGCCGTAACAAACCCTTCATCCACCACTGCTGCCGCCAATGTTACTATTCCCACTCTGGTAATTTCCGGCGCTGACGACTGTGTAGCACCGCCCGACGAACATCAACTGCTTATGTATAACGCACTTGCCAGTAGCTGTAAAGTATATATCAGTATCACTAACGGAGGCCACTGTAATTTTGCCAATTATAATTTAGCCTGCACTTTTGGCGAAGAAACCTGCAACCCGGGAGGTGTGGATATAACAAGAGAAGAACAACAGGCAATTACTATGAGTTTTTTGATTCCTTACCTTGACTTTTTCCTGAAAGGAGTGGAAGTCTCATGGTATGAATTTACGGATTCATTAACCAATTCCACAAAAATAACTCACATAAAAAATTGCGATATTGACCCCTCAGGAATTGCCGAAGCCAAAAATACAGAAGTAAATATTTATCCCAACCCCTCAACAGGCAATCTCAATATCTCACTTGCCGGAGATGAAAGGGCGTTCATTGAATTATCAGATATAACAGGAAGGGTAATTTTAAAAAGAGAAACTGACAGGCAAATAACCAAGCTTGATATCAGCACGTTAATACAAGGAGTGTATTTTGTGAAAGTTATTAACGCAAATGATTCTCATGTAACACGGCGCATTATTAAAATGTAGTGTTTTCATTTAGGATTCAAAATTGATATCAGGCGAAACGGCCTAATAACTTTTTATTGATTATTGTTATTAAAATTACCACAGCATTTAATGCCAAGAGCAGCAGTAATGTTTGGGGTATTCCCAGCAACGGAATGATAAAACTTGTGATTAATAAAGCCCCGGCTGCAGAACCCAAAAGTTCTATGCTGTACGAATTCCCTGCATTGATGGCATTGGGTTGGTTTTTAAGCCTTGTGGAAAGTACAAACTGAACACCTGTGATTAGAGCCAGCAGAAAAACGATAAGATAAAAAACAAATCTAACAAATAATGAAAGGTGTAAGACATAATTGAAAAGTACCCATACTATCAAAAGAAAAACCAATAAGATAATTTGCATTATAATAAAATGCATGAATCCGGCTTTAAGTTTTTTGGGGACAACAGAAGTGCCGGTAAACAAACCTGTCATAAATAATGTGATGATAATGCTCAATTCAGAATATACATAACCGCATAACGATTGAAAAGCGACAATAATAATCATTTCAACGGACGCTGATGTAAAACCGCTTGCAAGTAGATTGACATTAACGGGTTTCATGATAAATATCATGACAAGAAATATTATACTAACCAGCATTACAGGCAGCCACAGGCTTGCCTGATAAAAACTTAACCAGTGCTGAAGTCCGTAATAATATGTTATGGGTTTTAAATCATAATTAACAGGCGCGGAAGCGTTTATATCAGAAATAATCTTTTCTGATTTTTGTTTTATCAGGCTGTCATTCAGAAAATATTCGTTGACATAAACATTTTCAATATTCCTCTCCGTAATATTTTTTGCTATCTCTAAAGTCAAATTGCCATCGGAAGCAAGCATAAACAAACGGTTGCCAGAGATGATACTCACATTTTTAAAGACTTTCCGCAGGCTGTTGTAAACAGAAGAATTCAATTGAACAGATGACGGATTCATATAATTTTCCATCCCGGGTAAACTAAGACCGGCAACTGCATCCGTTTGCATACACCTTTTCAACTCCGAAAAAAATTCAAATGTGTAAAAACGGTTGCTTTGAGCATAAAGCGGGTCGGGAGTATTCAGAATGACAACATCATATTTTACTGGTGATTTTCTTATAAAAATGCGCGGGTCCTGAAAATACACATTTGAAAACAATATAGTGTCATGCGAAAAATATTTTTTTTCCATTTCAGCAATATCCCTGTTTATGTCAACAAAATCAATATGCAAGGGATGATATTTTTTTATTTCTTTTTCTGTATTATAAATATTTCCGGAAACCTGCAACACATACCTGGACTCAGGCCTTTGAATCATGATATAATGTACAGATTCTTCGGTTGCCATCTCATTATGGTCAGAATTGATAATCGTGCCATTCAGATACATATTGAACTGCTCCTGGCTCCCGGTAACCACAATTTTCCCAAATTCATTTTCACGGGTTTCTATTATTTTTTGCCCCGGATACAATTTTCCAAGAGCAATATTTTTGATATCGGTATTCATAAGAAAAACAACAAGTGCTAACAACATTAGTAAATGAACCCATAAATTCCTGTTTTTTTTCTTTAAAGTAATCATCGCTATAAAAAAGAAAGCATTTGATATAGCTATTATAGAAATAATCTGATAGGAGTCAAAAAAACGTATGAGCAAAAAGCTGAACAGAACTCCGCTGACAATACTCCCCAGAGATTCAACGGCATAAACAACAGCAATTTCGTTTCTTTGACGTGTCATTCGGGCAGCAAATACTGGAAATGCCCCTCCTGATAAAATACATACCGGAGATAATACCGACACTATAATAATCAACATTTCGAAAGGACTTTGCATCATTCCGGGCAGAAAAAGTATATTCTTAAAATAAGCAAACCCCAGAAGTAAAACAGCAGTTAACAACAAGGGGAAAACCAACAATAAATACGAAAAGAATGTATTTACTTTTTCAGCCAGGTATTTTGCCAGCAAAGCCCCCATGCCGGTGAAAACAAACCAGCACGCCAGTATCATGCCTGAAACTAACTCGTTACCGAAAAAAAGACTGAATAGCTCTCTAAGAATGACAAGTTGAATTACAACTGCATTAAATCCGAGAATAAAAAAACTAATGCTGTTTTTTCGGATATTGTCTTGCATTTTGGAATTATTATAACAAACCTACAATTTTTTTATAAAGAAATGCTTTAAGGCAAAATATAAAAGTAGTTTTTTAAGAAATTTCATCAATTAGTAACCACCATCAATACTTAGTTTTTGAAACCAGTATATTTAATATCATAACACTCATAAATACAATAAAATTACTATTTTTTTACAAAATTTAACATTTTGTATTAATGTTTTATTTAAATTTGAGGTTTATTTTTTTAACCTAAAAACTAAAAGCTTATGAAAAAATTGTTATTAATTTTAATTGTGATGCTTGTTTGGGCAGGAAATTCCCGGGCACAAGTGAGCACATACCTGTTTAGCAGCTCCACAGGTACTTATACAGAAATAACAGACGGCACTGTTCTGACGACTAGTGCAGATGATGATAACTTTGATGCAAATGACATCGGGTTCACCTTCACGTATAATGGCGTACCTTACACTCAGTTCAGCGTGAATAATAATGGATTCATTGCCATGGGAGAAACGGTTATTTCAAATACTTCTGCGCTTAGCTCAGGATTAAACAACAATGTTATTGCCCCGCAAAGTGAAGACCTTCAGACCAATACTACGGGAGCTGAACTTAGCTATCAGCTTAGCGGGTCCTCACCGAACCAGGTGCTTACTATACAATGGAAAAATTATCGTCATTATAACGCTACCGGTGAGAGCTATAATTTTCAAATTAAATTATATGAAACCACCAATGTCATACAATTTGTTTACGGAAGTTATACAAAAAATACTACTACCCGGACAGCGCAGGTTGGGTTAAGAGGCGCTTCCAATGATGACTTCAACAACAGGGCTACCACTACTGACTGGACAGCAACCACTGCCGGCGCAACTAATACAGCTTCCTGTGATTTATCCCCTACCGTGTACCCTCCCAGCGGTCTCACCTTTACTTTCACTCCTGCAACATGCTTTGCTCCCAGTGGTTTAAATGTTTCTGACATTTCAACAGTAGAAGCAACCATTGCCTGGACAGCAGCTATACCAGCTCCTGCCAATGGATATGAATATGAAATCCGTACCAGCGGTGACGTGGGAAGCGGACCTGCAGGACTTGTTGCGACAGGAAGCACGGCAGCAGGAGATGTTGATGATGATGTCTCAGGCTTAACCCCCGGTGGTACACAGCATTATCTTTATGTACGCTCTGTTTGCGGGGAAGAAGATTACAGTAATTGGGCATTGACCACATTCACTACCTCGTGTGCTAATATTACCAGCTATCCCTATACGCAAAGTTTTGCTTCTGTTCTTGACTCCTGCTGGTCGTCTGTATCAGAGGACGCCGAAGGAGCATCTTACCATTGGGCTGTAACTACAAATGATGCATCTCATGGGGTCAGCGGTCCTCAAGAGGGTACTCATTTTGCCTTTCTTAATGTTTACAATGCAGAAACATCCTACAACCCTTATTATCTGAAAACCTTGGCTTTTGAACTGGGCGAGACTCCAAAACAAGTTAAATACTATTACTATTTAGGTGATGAAGGTTATACAGACAGCCCAGTACCCTTAACGCTACAAATAAGTAATGATAACGGCTCCACATGGACAGATCTTTATTTGCACACAGAAGCTAACTCTACTTTTTCATCAACAAGTGATCTTTCGGGATGGTATTTGAATACTGTAAACCTGTCAGCTTATGCAAATCAGACAGTAATATTCAGATTTGCTTCAAATTCATATTATTCATACGGTTATTGTAATCAGGGTATAGATGAATTTACCGTTGAAGAAGTGCCTGCATGTCCTCAGCCTTCCTCATTAAAAGCAACAAATATCAACAATAATTCTGCGGATCTTGGCTGGACAGAAACCGGAACAGCCACGTTATGGAATATAGAACTTGGCGCTCCTGGTTTCACTCCAGGAACCGGAACAAATCTGATTGGAGTAACCGGAACAACAAGTAATCCGTGGCCTGCGACAGGAGGATCAGGCAATACTACGTATGAATTTTATGTTCAGGCAGATTGCGGTGGAGATGTAAGTTCATGGGCGGGCCCATACTCTTTTACTACACTATGCGATGCTGTAACAAGCTATCCATGGACAGAAAATTTTGACACCATGAATACCATTGGCAACTCCATTATTCCATTATGCTGGACTATTGAATCGGCATCGGGCACTCCCTGGGCTTCTGCCAATGCTGCCAGTAACACATATAATGACCCTGCAACTACTCCAAACTATATAACCTGCTATTGGAGCCCTACCAGTAGCAATAAATACTTAATCACTCCCGGGTTTAATATGACAACAGGAAATTCTTATAATATTAGTTTTAATTATGTAGGCGATGGAAATTCGGGGTGGAATGTTGATGTAGGTTATAATACGGCCCAAACCGGCACAGATTATTCCATACTCGGGGACGCTATACTAAGCGGAGAAACATCTTCAACAAGCTATGAAACACTTACAAGAACTTTTTACCCTTCAACATCTGGTACATATTATTTTGTTGTACGAATTAGCAACAATTACACACCAAATTATTTCGGGCTTGATGATTTCATGGTAACAGAAACGCCGGTTCCCACCCCTGTGATTACTAGCATAGAAGACACGGCAGGATGTGTGGGGTCAGCACTTGTAATACATGGGACAGATTTGACGGGGGCTACAGACGTTACCATTGGCGGGACAGCCGCAGAAATTACCGGCAATACCGACACCACGGTTACAGTAACCGTTGGTACCGGCACCACAGGCACTGTTGAGGTAACAACACCAGGAGGCACAGCTAGCAGCACGCAAACATTCACCGTCAATCAATTACCACAGCTATTTGTTGTGAGCGGTGGCGGAGAATATTGTCAGGGTGGTACAGGTGTCGTAATTAACCTGAGCGGTTCTATGAACGGGGTTAATTATGATTTATCAACCACACCGGTTACAACCATAGAAGGTACAGGAAGTGCATTAACCTTTGGCCCGACAGCATTCTCTACTGGCACATATACCATAACAGCCACAGATACTTTAACCGGATGTTCCGCATTAATGACAGACTCTGCGAATGTAGTTGTAAATCCTCTGCCTTCAGATGTTACAGCTAACGCATCCAGTAATTCAATTTGCATTGGTGATACTATAAATCTGTTTTCTTCAGCAAATTCGAATGTTTACAACACTGTAAATTATTTCGAAGGTTTTGAAGTATTGCCTCCGGCAGGATGGACATCTTACAATGAGGGTTTAGGTAATGACTGGGGTGCCATCGATGTAAGCCACAGCGGCAATTTATCAATGTTTTATCATTATTCAGACGAACCAGCTGACGCATGGGGTATAACAGGGCCTATGGCATTAGATGCCGGCACCACTTATACCATTAGTTTCTGGTATATGGTTGAAAGTGATTACTATCCTGAGAAATTAAAAGTAACTGTTGGCGATGCAGCAACAGTTTTGGCTCAAACAACCACCCTGTGGGACAACAATGGTGATACAGCACTATTTAATGAAACCTGGGAACAGGCAGTTATCTCTTTTAATCCTGTGACAAGCGGCACTTACTATTTCGGGTTCAACTGTTATTCTAATACCAATATGTATATGTTATATATTGACGATGTAGAGATATCAGGTCCAGTAATAAATCCGGCAACTTACTCCTGGACATCTGATCCTGACGGATTCACTTCAAACCAGCAAAACCCAACAGAAGTAACACCTTCAGAAACGACAGAATACATTGTTACGGTTGAAAATAGTTATGGCTGTATAGCGACAAACAGTACCACTGTAGTGATGAATCCTTTGCCAACAGCAACAGTCAGCATTGATAATGATACCGTATGTGCAGGGGATGAAATTTTAATATCTATTAACCTTTCAGGAACAGGCCCGTGGTTATTACATGGACTCACAAGAACTGAAGTAGGCGGTTCATCCTATACCTTACCCGATACAATTGTTGACTCCAGCCCATTCCAAATAGATGACAATCCAATACTAAGCACATATTATCATATAGAAAGCTATACGGATAATGCTACCGGATGTACCAACGATTCGGCTAACTGGGTAAGTGTCTTTGTAAAAGAATTACCAACAGCTATAGTGCAAGTGGATGACGATACTATATGCATAGGAGATACTATAACCATAAGTATTTCTTTGTCTGGTTCAGGCCCGTGG